>JAFQVE010000402.1 GCA_017408185.1 Oscillospiraceae bacterium
AAATAATGAGTCAGAGAGCGACAAAACTCAAAGCAGAGAGAACGGAGCTTCTATTAAAGATTGAAGAGCTTGAAAACACAGAAATTGATGTTAAACAAGCAATCAATCTATCTAAGAAATGGAAGACAGCTTCTTTTGAGGAAAAGCGCGGCGTATGCAGCATCCTTATAAACCGTATCATTATGGACGAGGATGGAAACTCTGAAATCATCTGGAATATTTAAAAGGTATTGCTTTTTAGTTAGTAATATGATACACTTCAACAAACAATCGAGTAGGAGACTAACCATTAATTGATTAGCCGACCTCTCACACCACCGTGCGTACGGTTCCGTACACGGCGGTTCAATCATATTAAATGCAAGTCTTTTTTGTTATGGTTCGGAGCCACTCGTTCCAATCTTGTATCTCGTTCTTCATCTCCGCAATTCCGTAATATCCAAGCCATCCTCGCATAAATACTTTAACGTTATAGAACACTATATCTAAGCTTCTGCCCTGACTATGGGAAGTTGGTTTTCGCAGTTTGTCTTTAGCTAACAGTTCCTACTGCCAAGCCTGTAGCGGACTTTCATCACCAAGTTATAACGCATGCCGAGCGCACATGAGAAAGCATACCTTTGACACTAAAAATGTCAGAGGTATGCTTTATTTTGCAAAAAGAAATAATGTATTTAAGTTTTCAGGTCAACGCATAATATTACTTTATCGCATTATATGCTTTTTCGTAGATTGAGAGAAGCTCAGAGACAGGAAGCTCAGAAAGCTCTTTCTGGAAAGCATCCCAGTCGGAAAGCGGGCGCTGACCGATAATGAACTTCTGTAGGTTTTCTTCAACAACCGTTTTAAGCGATGTGTCGTAGTCTGCGGCAAGTGCACTGTCCTCAGCCGAAAGCTCCATGTAAAGCATCGGATCAAGCTTTGGATAAGTATTTTCGAGTATAAAGTCGGTTGTTGCTGCCTGTTCCTCCGAGATAGACGCATCAATCATAGCAGGATCCACACGAAGGTATGTACCTATAGTTTTGAAACCGTATTTAGGACCTACCTCTTCGCCGTCCGAAAGTATAAACTTACGCTTGCCATCAACAACCTCATAGGTCTCTCCTTCCTTACCCCAGCTTATTGTTTCTGCACCTTCATCGGAGTAGAACCAGTTGACGTATCTCATAGCGTTTGCAATGTTTCCCTTATCTCCGGTGTTGAGCACACCAAAGCCCATCGGGTCGTTGTTGTATTTGTTGACCTTTGCAACACCAATTCCGTTTGTGGATTTCGGCGGAACCATTGCAGCCATTGTATAATCCGGATTCTTAGCGCGGGCAATGGAGTTGAAGAAGTCTATACGCACCTGATACTCAGGCATCATAAATCCACGGTCTGTTGTTACAAGCTCTTCCCATGTGCTTGAATTAATTGTCATAAAGTCTGCGGGAATGAGCTTTTCATCTACCATTTTCTTAAAGAACTCTACCATTTCGAGCATAATCTCACTCTCGGTTGCACCATAGCTCCACTTCTCGTTTTCAAAATCGTAATATGCGTTGAAATGAAAGTTCGGCTTGAACGAAGAACCGATAACGTTCATGTTACCAAGACCTGATCTCATACAGAGCGGATATGAATCGGGATACAGCTCTTTAAGCTTTTTTGATACGTTGTAAAGGTCATCAATTGTCTCAGGTGTGTTAAGACCGTGCTTATCAAAGATGTCCTTGCGGTAAAGCCACGTGCGAAGATTTGTTGCACGCTCCATGCCGTAAATCGGGGCATAGTATATTTTACCGTCCGAGTCTCTGCGGGTATCTCTCATCCATTGCTCATTCTCCGGTACTGAATTCCAGAATTCATTGTAGTCCGGAAGGAATTCTTCGTAATCATCAAGAGCAACAAATGCACCCTGCTGAGCATAATCTGCAAAGCCTACCGGCTTGTTCTGAAAGCCGATTACATCCGGAAACTCTTCAGGACTTGCCATAATAAGCGGGAATTTTGTTGCAAAGTCACTGCCGGGGATTGCATTGTAATTGAGCGTTCCGCCCATTGCTTCGCGAATGTATTCCCAAATCTTCCAGTCCTCGTCATACGGCCACGATGAATGACTTCCTATTGTAATGTTCAGTACCGCATCATCGGGAAGCTGTTTTCCCTCCGGAATGTCATACGAGACATCTCCGGAAGCTGTGCCACTGTTACCGCTGCATGCGCAGAGCGCGAAGAGCATTACTGCTGCAAGGGTTAATGCGATTAGTTTTTTCATTAGAAAATTCCTCCTTTTGTTTTATATCAACCTTATGCAGGTCAATTATTTTTTAGCATCTGATAAATATATCAGGCTGTTATTCGGGATAATCTTTATTCCTCGGAATACAAGCGCTTTATTGCGCATACTATATCCTTTCCATACTCTCCATCGACAACCGGTGTTCGGTTTCCGTCGTTCAGCCTGTTCACCAGCTCGGCAATCTGCACCTCCATGGCACTCACATTTTCGCAAGGAGTGCGGACAAAATCCTCACCACGCTTGCAATGTTCAATATAGTCATTGTTTTCTATCTGCATTCGGATTTCTCCGTTTGTGAGATACAGAACTGTTTCATATTTGCATGCACTTGTATATCCTATGATATTTAATGTACCCACCACTCCGTTGTCCATTGTTACGAGTGCAGAAAAACCGTCCTCGCACTCTGAACCTTCCGGCAGATGAATGCTTCCGCAAATATCCTTAATCCTCGCACCGTTCGCAAAATATTTCATTTTATCGAGTGCGTGAGCACCGAGATTCATTGCAATTCCGCCTCCGGATAATGCTTTTTGTGAGAACCATTTCGGACGTCTTTCCGTAAAATACTCTTCGTTCCGAACCTCGGTAATGCTTATCAGTTTTCCGTATTCTCCCGAATCAACAAGCTGCTTGGCAATTACATTTGCCGGCATATACCTCTGCAGATTTCCTACCCAGAGCATAACTTTGTTCTTTTCACAGCATTCAATCATTTTTTCGCAATCTGCGGAGCTTATCCCCATAGGCTTTTCAACAAAAACATCAGCCCTATGCTCAGCACAGAAGCAGACGGCCTCGCAATGAAGCGCATGAGGAAGCGTTATTACGGCAAGATCAGGATTTATTTCCGTTATCATCTGCTTATAGTCAGAAAAACCCTGTGCTCCTGTTTTTTGGATCGCTACATTCACTTTTTCTTCCGATATGTCGCATACTGCCACAATCTTCGCTCCACTTGTTTTTTC
>JAFQVE010000403.1 GCA_017408185.1 Oscillospiraceae bacterium
CAACCTTACCATCACGGACGGAAATCGTTATCTTCTCACTGCGCGGTACACCATCAAGAGTTACCGTTACGGTAACATCCGTAACACCTACATCTACCGGAGTTACGCGGCCGTTTCCGTCAACGGTGAGAACGTTTTCATCAGCGGATGAATATACCGCGGCACCTGCCGGAATCGGAAGACTCTGTCCGTCATTGTCATATGCGCGGAGGAATAGGTCTGTTCCCTCACCGCCGTTCTTTATGACCTGAGTTACGGCTCCGAGCGTGAGCGTTGCAAAGCCGTAGCTGAGTACGTTAAGAGCAACCGGCTCTGAGAAATAATCATTTCCGTTAAAGGTTACCTTTGCCTTTATCGTTGTTGAACCGACTGTCTTACCGACAAGCTTTGTTTTGCTTTCCATAGTTGCGATCGATGTATCTTCGACGATATATTCAACCGAAATATCTCCGGAATCTATTTTACGTCCGTTAGTAAGGTATGCATTGACCGCAGGAGCGCCCGAGCCGTTCACAAATATATCATACTGCGGATGTACAAACTCAACGCGCGAGAGCGTATCCCCGGTTACCGTGATGTCAATCGTATTCGAGAGTGTGTCGTCACCGATTTTTGCAGTTGCGGTTATAGTTGCCTTTCCCGGAGCAATGGCTGTAAGCTTCGAGCCTGACACGCTAACAACATTTGAATCCGAGGAAGAAAAAGTGATGTTATTATCCGGATCAGCTTTGTTTCCATGCTTGTTTCCAAAGCTGTATTCTCTTCCGCCACCCAATATAACCTTCGGTGTAACCGTCGTAGTTTCTCCTGCTGCCATTGAGGTTTTTTCAGCTGAAAGCTCTACCGATTCAAGACCTCCGACACCTTCAACATATGAAAGCTGAAGATACGCCGGAATCATATGCGAATAGTTGCCCTCCGGACTCTTTGTCATCGCGCGGAAGATTATCGTATGTACACCGCGGGTGAGGTACATTGTGTTAAGGGATTTAAGTGCATTGTAGTTTCTGTTCGTGGACATATCCGTCCAGAAGCAGAAATTACCCATAAACGCACCGTCCATATAGAGGTTTGCGCTCTTTGCGCCACGATAGTACTGAGTTCCGAGGAAGTCTATCTCATACCAGCCGTCGTAATCGACCTGTATATCTATAGCAAGGTCTGCTTTTTGCGTCTGTCCGACAGATGTAATCTGTGCATGTGTTCCCTGAGAATAGCAGCGTAGCTTTGAACTCGACGGAGCAGACACATCGCTTGATGTTTTGGCTGCATTTATCCGCCAGCCGTATTGGTCAATCATTACATCCGAAGCATATCCCGAGCCGGGCTTTCTGAAATCGATAAACTTGCTCTTCGGAGAATTCGGCGTAACCTTAATTTCAAACGGATCACTGTCGATTGTGTATTCTCCGCACGTTACCTTTGCAATAACCGTTACGGAATCACACGCCGAAACACCGGTAATAACACCCGTTTGGGAATTAACCTTAAGATACTTTTCATCCTCAGGATTCGCAAGTCTGTACGAAACTGTGCAGACATCCGGGTTTGCAGGAGATCCGCTTACGTGGCCTGCGCGGTAGCTGAGGCTTCCCTCAAATCCTGCTTCGACGCTTTCCGGACCGATGATTTCAGCCCATGCAAGCGGAGTGTTGTCTGCAACGGTCACGCTTACAGAACCCTTTACTTCGATTCCCGCAGACTCTACATACAGAATAATGTCAGCCTTACCGGCGTTGTGAGCAGTAACCACGCCGTCCTGCGATACAGATGCAACTAACGGATCTGAGCTTTCATACCAGTATACCGAGCTTTCACCGACATACGGTGTATCGTCATTGTTAAAGAGCGCGTAATCAAGCGTTGTTGTCTCGCCATGGAAAAGATTTGGCTTTTCGGCTGTAACCGCAACCTTTGTGAGCGTTCTGATAATCGGACCGAGCGTTATTTTGTTAAGATAGCAGAGTGATGTTCCTGCATTGCTGTCCTTTGACGGAGTGAATATAAGGAGATATTCGCCCGCCTCCGGAACGTTTACCCAGAAATCCGTAACGCTTGTTATCTCTTTGGGATCACCCTTGAGGGAGCTGTGAATACCAACGTATTTTGCTTCTTTGAGAAGTCCGTCAATCTCGTCGGCTTCATAGCGCTTGTTCGGGTCTGCCTTTATCATATGAACGTGGGTACGGACACCTGTATCTGAGGTCGTTCCGCGGCCTATAGAAAGGCTGTAACGTCCTGCGTTCTCAACAAGAAGCCTTACCGCGAGATACGGACCCGGAGCTTCTTTGTGCTTTCCGTTGTTCGGCTCGTTCCAATATTTTTCCACAAGGTCAAGACGAACATAATTTGTGTTTACCTGCGGATTAAGACAGGATGCAAGGTAGTTCTGAGCTCCGTCCTTATAGAGATACTTTGTCGGATGCTCTATTGCCCACTTCGGCTCTGTCTCCTTCATTGCCGTGAAGGCTTCCACCTTTTCGCCCTGTGCATTTGTCGTTATGCACGGCTTCCAGCTTGCTATACCCTGGTTTCTGATGAGTGAGCTGCCGACACGTCCGTCAACCCATGTTCTGTTGACGGTCTCGCCACTGTCACCGTACACGTAGAAATTGTTTGTATCCTTTGACTTTGCAAGATACATCTTTGTAAGGTCAAATGCGCCGCTTGTCATGTTATATACAATCGGTTCGCCCTGATATTCCGGAAGCCCTTCAATCGGAGCATCGGGGACTGCAACCCCATCCGGCTCGGGATCGGGTTCCGGTTCAGGCTCCGGCTCAGGTTCGGGATCTGTTCCCGGGCCCGGTTCGGGCGTTGTGCCACCGGTAACCACCACATCAACAGTTGCCGTCTTTGTGACGTTGCCGATTGTCGTTGATACCTCAACGGTCGTTGAACCGGCAGCAACTGCCGTAATAACACCTGCATCGTCAACCGTTGCAACGGATGTGTTGTTTGATTTGTATGTAGGTTTTATAATTCCGCGGTCTGTTCCCTCTCCGTTAAACAGATATGCACCCTGGAATTCAGTTCCTGTGGTTGAAAGGTTTTTCGATGTAACAGTTTTTGTTTCTCCTGCGTTCAATCTGACCGCAGCATCAGAAACCCAAACTTTGTCAAAAACAACCTCATGAACAGAAAACTCGGTAAGATATGCTATACCGCCGTAGGTATCTTCTGTTTTCTTTGCCATATCAAAGCGCGGTGCAAAATATAATGCGTTATTATATCCTTCCACTCTTGAAGCAATATCGTTGTAAAGTCCCGATATCGTTACAAAGCTCCAATCCATGCCTGTATCATCGAGAGTGAATGTCTGTGCCGGGATTTTGCTCTTGACGGAAGTTCCGTTAAGGAAATATGTATAAAGCTGCAGCTTTGTTGCAGGGAAGGTCTTTTCTCCGTCTTTTTCGACCTTAACCCATGCTGTAAGCTCATATATTTTGCCTGAAGAATCGGTTACCTTGAAATAATTTTCAAGCTCGTCTTCACTGCCTGTTCCACCCTGGGGATATATTCGGTTTGCCAGACCTTTGACATATTTTAAAGAAAGCCCCTTTACAGCCGAGCTTCTTCCCGGCAGAGTAATGTCATCTACCGAAGTGCCGAAGTTCTGCAGCGTCCATTCCGTAGCTGCCGGATCTGTCGTTGTCCCTACGCCTTCTGTATCATGATAAACACCATTTTCAAAATAGCGGTTCCCCTCGGGGATTACGTTTGCACCAACTACCGGGATTTCAACGGACAGGTCTGTTCCATCCACCGTAACGGTTGCCTTACCTATCTTCACACCTGTAACTTTTCCATCGTTTGTGACGGTAAGAACAGATTCATCCGAGGATACAAGTGTTGCACCGGACGGAACGCCCGTAAGCGCAAGCGTTTCTCCAACGTGGAGAATCTTCTGCGGAAGA
>JAFQVE010000404.1 GCA_017408185.1 Oscillospiraceae bacterium
CAACGAGCCTATGTACGAAAAGCCGGGATTCCTTGAAATGGGCGTTTCTCCGATTGCGGCTCCCGACAAACCTACTTACGTTGAGATTGAATTCGAAAAGGGTTGCCCCGTTGCTCTTAACGGCGAGAAGATGAGCGCAAAGAACATTATCCTCGGTCTTAATAAGCTCGGCGGAGAAAACGGCATCGGTATTCTTGATATCGTTGAAAACCGTCTCGTCGGCATGAAGTGCCGCGGCGTTTATGAGACTCCGGGCGGAACAATCCTCTATAAGGCACACTCTGTTCTTGAGTCCATCTGCCTTGACAAGATGACTCTCCACGAGAAGCAGAAGCTTGCTATCACATTTGCAGAGCTTGTATATAACGGTCAGTGGTTCACACCGCTCCGCGAAGCTCTTTCCGCCTTTGTTGACAAAACTCAGGAGAAGGTTACGGGTAAGGTTCGCTTAAAGCTCTATAAGGGCAATATGATCAACGCCGGTGTATGGAGCCCGTATTCTCTCTACAGCGAAGAAATTGCAACCTTCGGCGAAAGCGATTACGACCAGAAGGACAGCGCAGGCTTTATCAACCTCTACGGTCTCCCGATAAAGGTTCAGGCTATCGTTGACGGAAAGAAGTAACATTATGAGCAAAATGTGGGCCGGAAGAACTTCCGGAATTACAGACAGCATTGCAGATGATTTTAATTCCTCCATCCGCTTTGACTGTAAAATGTACCGTCAGGATATCCGCGGCAGTATGGCGCACGCGCTTATGCTCGGCGCACAGGGCATTATAACAAAGGATGAGGCAGACACGCTTATTGCAGGTCTTGAAGGAATCCTTTCTGACCTTGACAGTGGTGCGCTCGAATTTGATATGTCCTGCGAAGACATCCATATGTTCGTTGAGCAGGTGCTTACCGAGCGCCTTGGCGATGTAGGCAAGAAGCTCCACACCGCACGAAGCCGCAACGACCAGGTAGCGGTTGATTTGCGTATGTATCTCCGCGATGAGGTTGATGAAATCAGCGGGCTTATCCGTGACGTTATCTCCGCGCTCGTTTCTCAGGCAGAGAAATATAAGAGCGCGATTATGCCGGGATATACGCACCTTCAGCGCGCACAGCCGATAACCTTCGGGCATCATCTTATGGCGTATGCCATGATGCTTCTTCGCGATATCGACCGTCTTTCCGACTGCAGAAGGAGAATGAACGTCTCCCCCATCGGATGCTGTGCACTTGCCGGAACAACTTATAACACCGACAGACGCTTAGAGGCACGCGAGCTTGCATTTGATGACATTATGCTCAACAGCCTTGACGGCGTTTCTGACCGCGACTATTGCATAGAGCTTGCATCCGCTCTTTCAACTCTTATGATGCACCTCTCGCGCATGAGCGAGGAGCTTATCCTCTGGGCAAGCTGGGAATTTAAGTTTGTTGAGCTTTCGGACGCTTACACCACCGGTTCCTCAATAATGCCGCAAAAGAAAAACCCGGATATGGCAGAGCTTATCCGAGGAAAGACCGGCAGAGTTTACGGTGACCTTATGGCGTTGCTTACCGTTCTCAAGGGCATTCCGCTTGCGTATAACAAGGATATGCAGGAGGACAAGGAAAGCATTTTCGACGCGGTTGAAACCGCCGGGATGTGCCTTAGAGTTCTCGCACCGATGCTTGAGACAATGAAGCCGATACCGGAGAATATGAAACGTGCGGCACAGAAGGGCTTTATAAACGCGACAGACCTTGCGGATTATCTTGTAAAGAAAAATCTTCCGTTTCGAAGCGCGTACAAGATTTCCGGTCAGCTTGTTGCAAAGTGCATTGCCGAAGGAAAGGTTTTAGAGGAGCTTACCATTTCGGAATACAAGGAATTTTCAGAGCTTTTTGAGGATGATCTCTACAACGAAATAAGCCTCGAAACCTGCGTTGAAAAGCGTATTTCCGAAGGCGGAACAAGCGTTAAATCCGTGGAAGCTCAGATTGCGTTTGTGAAAGATAAAATAAAGTAAGATAAAGTAAAGAATTACACCGCACAAAAGGCTTTTGCTTTCTGTGCGGTGTGTTTTTCATTTTTTAAACGGTCAGAGTTCTCAAAACCGTCCTGCCCATTCTCTTACCGTGCCTGCGACGGACGCAGCGCGATGAAGATATCCTTATCTGCCATAAAGAGCTTTGTGAGTTCTTCTTCGACGTTTTCATATATTATATATTCCGTCTTTCCGTCTGTTGCTTTTGCAGAGAGAAGCTTTTCTCCATCGTACACCATAACCGTTATAACCGAAAAATCACTTGTCATTCCTGTGAGGGTTCTATTCTTTGCCGTTGCCCATATAATTATATCTCCGGTTTCGAGATATTCTTTTCTGATTTCCTTAATACAGTTATCCGCATAATTCCATTTATTTTCTTCTCCTGCATAAAACCTTCTTCCGCCCCAAACTCCATCTATAAGCATCGCCTTGATACTTTCATATTCCGGTGCAGGCTCATCTTTAAATTCAAACATATTGGTCTGCTTTACATATTTTTCCGTGCTCATCAGAAGTGAATTCTCCGGCATAAGCGGATTAATCCTGAAAAGATTTCTCAAAATATCCTCAGCTGACGGAAGCTTTATATCTTCTCCTGCTTTTTTTAAAATATTTTCTGCAAAATCGGTGTTTGCCCCAAAGTCAGAGAGACTCTCAGTACCTGTTGCAACTTCGGAAAGAGCTTTTTTCTCGTCCTCGGAAAGCTTCTCGCCACCGACCGTATTTTTGATGACGTTTGAAGGAATGTTATCAACCATTCCGCCGTCATTTACGATTATAGAACCTGGGTTTGCAGTTACTTTAACCTTATAGCCAAAGCTTCGCTTTTCTCCTGACTTGATATCATCCAAACTCCAAGTTATGACGCCGTTCTTATATTCTCCTCCGCCTGTAATTGAGCCTTCAACAAGTTCTGTGCCTTCGGGAATTGTTTCTGTAACCTTAATTCCGCTATATACAACCTGACTGTGATCTGCGTTATATATCTCGTCATAGATTATATCCTCGGTGATTTTCGATGCACTTGTTGCCAATCTGTCCGTCTCATTTGCAACGACAATTTTATACGTAAGCTCACCGCCCGAAGGAACCGTTCCGTAAGGAGTAATGTCAACCGTTCTGTCGATGCTCATCGCAGGATATTTTATACGGCTCTTCGTGCTTTCCGGAATGGTTACACCCTTTATAATGTCATTTCCGGGGTCATCGTCATAGCCGCCTTCTATAAAAAGATCTGTCGGTCTGAAATGAATCACCGAAGAAATATTCTTTGAGTTGAAGGGATACGGATGAATGCGTATTGCGAGGATCGCACCGTTCTTTTCTATCTTGTCTACACCCTCTTTAATATCAATCTTATTGCCCGAACAGTCAAGAATTCTTCCGTTTCCGACGTAAAGAAGTGCATGAAGATTTGTGACTATAAAGTCACCCGGTCGCATAACCTCATCTCTGTTTTCAAGATGCGGATACAAGTATTTTTCTCTTGCTTCATCCGGAGTTAAAAGGTTCCCTTCCGCATCATAATACGAGTAGTGGGTTTCTCCCTCGAACCCGTCATCTTTGAACGTAAGACCGGTTGTGTAATCCGTAAACGAACCGGATTCGAACAATCCATATCCGGTAAAAAGCTGTGTGTTACTTTCATAAGACTCTTTATACTTATCAAAATTAATCCAACGAAGATGTGCCGCGTCCATATCTCTGTCTGTAATCGGCTCGTTGACCTTGCTGTCGCACGTCTGCGTATATTCCTGATTATCACCCGTCCTGAAAGCTTCAGTCGTCGTAAGTCCCAGCGGACGTCTTGTCCCTTCCCACAGAATTTCCATTCCGGCACCTTCGTAATAGCACTGATACGCATAATCCGAGCAAACTGAATATAAACATTTATCCGATGTTGCCTCTTCCGGCGGAGTCAGTGTCGATAAGCGGCTTGTTCCTCCCACATACGGAAACAATTCCGAGAGATATGTTGAATCGTACTGAACATACGGATTTTTCACATAATATGCCAGTGCCGTGGCAACAACCGCTTCCTCAACGTCTTTTCGCGTTGTGATTTCACTGCCTGCGGGAGCTATCTCTTTCTTTGTTCTGTGGCAAAGCGTGCAGGTATATGTAATCTCACCGTTTTTGTTGCTCTCCGCTTTCTTGGTGAGCTCACCGTCGTTCCACTTATGCGGATTCTTCTCGGTATGTTTTGCATCAGAAGCACATATTCTTGCGCATGTTCCGTCTCCGTTGTCTGTCCACCCTGACCATACGCATATGTGCTTTTCAAGAAGTTTTCCTATTGCAGCAGCCGCTTCTCCGCGCGTGATACTCTTCTTCGGGAAGAGATTTTTTTCGTCCGCATCAAAGATGATCCCCTCGGAAACCGCCCACGCAACAGCGGTTACGGAATCCTTGGAAATTTCGGTTGCGTCTGCGTAATCATCAAGCAAAACACCGGTGTTCGCCCTGCATTTTCCCGTAAGCTTTGCCCAATTGTACATAAAATACGCCGCGTGCTCACGGTCTACCGCTTTACCTACGCCAAAGCTTTTGTCGAAATATATTTTTGCTATTCCGTTTCCGTATGCCCATTTTACCGCTTCTTCGTAGTATGCGCCTGCGGTTATGTCCGTAATTCCGGCTTCAGCACCGCTCTCTTTCTGCTCATCTGCACGCCACAGAAGCGTTACAAACTGCTCACGGGTGACCGTATCGTTATATCCGAATTTTCCGTTGCCATACCCCTCTATGATCTTCTTTTCTGCAAGCTTTGAAATATACTCCTTTGCCGCGTCATTTTCGTCCACATCCGAAAAAAACGGAAGCCCCGCCGCGGCAATGCCCGCAAGCATACTGCAAAGTAAAAGCACAGCCGCAAGCTTTTTCAAAATTCTCATATATCACACAGCTCCTTTGTTTTATTCTTCTTGAAATCAAGCGGACGGAGACAGCCTCCCCATCCGCTGCTTTTCATTACTTTATTCTGTTGTACGCCTCTTCATAAACAGCTAAAAGCTCTGCAATCGGAAGCTTTGAAAGTTCTGCCTGGAACTTATCCCATTCGGACATCGGGCGCTGTCCGAGAACAAATTTCTGAAGGTTTTCCTCCACAAATGTATTAAGCGATGTGTTGTAATCGGCAAGCATTTCAGCCTCGGCAGATGACATACTCATATATGTGGTAGGCTCAAGCTCCGGAAGTGTGTGTTCAAGCACAAAGTCTGTTGTTGCTGCCTGCTCCTCTGACATACACGCCTCTGCGGCTGCAGGATCGATGCGGAGATATGAACCGATTGTCTGAAAACCGTAAAGAATCTGGGCATTGTTCTCATTTTCCGGGAAGATGAAACGCTTCTTGCCGTCAACAACCTCGTAAGTCTCACCTTCCTTGCCCCACGAAACAATCTCACTTCCTTCGTCGGAGTAGAACCAGTTGATGTATCTCATTGCATTTGCAATACTTGCCTCATCTCCGGTATTCGGGACAGCCATGCCTGTTGGGTCGTTATTGAACTTGTTCATCATTGCAACCCCGAGACCGTTTTCTGCCTTCGGAGGCTTCATCGCCGCAATTGTATATTCCGGATTCTTTACTCTACCTATGTTATTAAAGAAGTCGATACGAATCTGATACTCCGGCATGATAAAGCCACGGTCGGTGGAAAGAAGCTCCTGCCACGAGGTTGCACTGATATTGAAGAAATCCTGCGGAAGCAGCTTTTCATCTACCATCTTTTTAAGAAACTCCACTATTTCACGTATTACCGGTTCGCTTGCACCGTAGCACCACTTCTCATTTTCAAAATCATAGTATGCACCGTAACGGAAATATGGTTTCCACGACGGTCCCATAACGTTTATATTGGACATTCCCGAACGCAAGCAGAACGGATAGGAATCCGGATAAAGTTCCTTAAGTTTCTTTGAGACAGTGTAAAGCTCATCAATCGTTTCAGGAGTCTTTATATTATGCTTTTCAAATATATCCTTGCGGTAGAGCCAGCCACGGATATTCTTGGAGCGTTCCATACCGTAAATCGGAGTGTAATAAACCTTTCCGTCGATACCCTTACGTGTATTCTTCATCCACTGCTCGTTCTCAGGGCGTGAGTTCCAGAACGCATTATAATCAGGAAGGAATTCTTCATAATCATCGAACGCTACAAATGCCCCCTGCTCACTATAGTCTGAAAGCTTACTTGGCTTACTCATAAAACCAAATACATCCGGCAAGCTATCCGGAGTTGCCATTACAAGCGTAAACTTTGTTCCGAAATCAGATGACGGAATTGCGTTTACGTTTATCGTTCCGCCGATAGATTCCTTTATGTACTCCCATACCTTCCAGTTTTCATCATACGGCCAGGATGCGTGGCTTGCGATGGTGATGTCAAGTACTGCATCATCGGGAATTGCTTTGCCTTCGGAAATGTCGTAGGAAATTTCAGAGTTCCCCCCTGTGGTTTCTCCGCCGCATGCGCAAAGCGCAAGCAACATAACGGTTGCGAGAGTTAGTGCGATTAGTTTTTTCATTTTGAAGTTACCTCCTTAGTTTTATGTTTATATTAACATGTACGTGTGTTAACTGTTTTTTCGTTTGCGGAGACCCGCAAACAGGCTTGCCCTGCCGGGCGTTTTTTCCAAAGGGGTTCTCTTGCGAA
>JAFQVE010000405.1 GCA_017408185.1 Oscillospiraceae bacterium
CTGAGCGAGAGCCATCTGTGCACCTCCACCAACACCCGTAAGTGCCATACTTCCGTTTCCGGGCATATGACCTATGTATATGCGGTCAACTATATTGTAAAGCATATTGATAAGCTGTGCCACAACAGTCGGAATCGACAACTTAAACAAAAGCTTACTGCATAGAATCCCGATAGATTATCAGGAATAAAATCGCCTTTGTTCTCGACAGGCTCGTACCTCGTCAAATCAGGATACCAACCGCCTGTGAAACTGCAGCTTTACCCTGTTTGATACATTTTTCTGCTTCAGCTTTTTTATTCCGGCAAATTCTGCAACCTTCATAAAATCGTCCTTTGTAATTTCATCAGCTTTACCGTTTATAAGCATTTGATGCGCATTAACTCAGGTACTGCTTTTGCTATATGAGAACAGCCGACGCGAATTATCATTCCGTCTGTTCTTTTGCTTCTTTATACGCTTTTACAAAGGCTTCAGATGCCTTTAAAGGGTCATCTGCATTTTTGAGTTTTAGCATAAGATACGGTTCCTGACCGGCGTTAAGCAAAATTCTGCCCTTATATTCCTGCTTTGCACACAGCTTAGAGATAATATCAAACGTCGGGTCAACCATTGTTATCTTGATGCTCTGTCCCTTTTGCGTTATGTCGCATATACCTGCTTCCGCAGCGGCAACGCGCAACAGCGCGATATCGACAAGCGTCATTGTCTCGCGCGGTGGCTCTCCGAAGCGGTCTATAAGCTCATCTATAACGTCGTCTGCATCATCGCGGTCTGAAATTGATGCAATACGACGGTACAAATCCATTCGGGTTTCACTTGATGCAACGTATTTTTCCGGAATATTGGCAGACACGGTAAGGTCCGCACTGCACACGGCAAGAGACGGATTCTCTTCGCCCTTTTCTTCCGCGATTGCAGTTTCAAGAAGCTTTAAATACATATCGTATCCAACACTCATCATATGCCCGCTCTGCTCCGCGCCGAGAACATTGCCTGCCCCGCGAAGTTCAAGGTCTCTCATTGCTATTCTGAACCCGGAGCCGAACTCGACATATTCCCGTATTGCCGCAAGACGTTTCTCCGCAATCTCGGACAGTGCCTTACCTCGCCGATATGTGAGATATGCATACGCATGGCGAGTTGAGCGTCCCACACGTCCGCGAATCTGGTGGAGCTGGGCAAGCCCCATCTTATCGGCATCTTCTATAATAAGCGTGTTGACATTGGGGATATCAATACCCGTCTCGATAATAGTTGTGCATACAAGAACCTGTATTTCTCCCTCGCCCATTTTCCGCATAACCTCAGAAAGCTCGCCCTCGCCCATCTGACCGTGACCGACAGCAACGGTGACATCCGGCACAAGCCGCGAAATTCGCCCTGCACACGCTTCAATTGATGATACATTGTTGTGGAGATAGAACACCTGCCCGCCGCGTGCAATTTCCTTACGGATAGCATCAGCAATTATCTCACGGTCATGCTCAAAAACATATGTCATAACCGGATGACGGTTACGCGGTGCCTCCTCCATAATCGACATATCGCGGATGCCGGAAAGAGCCATATTAAGTGTTCTCGGGATCGGCGTTGCGGTAAGTGTTAAAACGTCAACCTCTTTGGTCATTTCCTTAAGACGTTCTTTATGCGATACACCAAAGCGCTGTTCCTCGTCAACTATAAGCAGACCGAGATTTTTAAAGCTTACGGTCTTTGCAAGCAGCTTATGCGTACCGATAATCATATCGAGCTCGCCGGTTTTCGCACCGCGGAGAGTCTCTCTGTTCTGTCTGTCAGAACAGAAACGCGATGTAAGCCCTATTTTTATCGGGTAGTTTGAAAATCTCCGGCACGCTGTCATATAATGCTGTTCTGCAAGCACGGTAGTGGGCACCAGAACCGCAACCTGCTTTCCGCCAAGGATACACTTCATAGCCGCACGGAAAGCAACCTCGGTTTTACCGAAGCCTACATCTCCACAGAGAAGTCTGTCCATAGGATAACGGCGTTGCATATCGCCCTTTATCTCAGCGCTGCAACGAAGCTGGTCATCAGTATCCTCAAACTCAAAGCTCTCCTCAAACTCCTTCTGCCAGTCGCTGTCCGGCGGAAAAGGTTCGCGCTCAAGAGCCTGACGTGCGGCATAAAGCTTTATAAGCTCCTCGGCAAGCTCTTTTGCCGCGCCCTTTGCGCGAAGCTTTGCCTTCTGCCACTCCGCACCGCCGAGCTTTGAAAGTCTCACACCGCTCTCTTCCCCGCCTCCGATGTATTTTGAAACCATATCAAGCTGAGTTACAGGAACATAGAGCGCATCTGTGCCAAGATACATTATCTTTATATAATCCTTCTCAACACCATCAGTCTTTATCTTTGAAATTCCCGCAAACCGTCCGATACCGTGCAAATCATGCACGACAAGACATCCCGGTGTAAGGTCCCGGTAATTGCTTATCTTCTGGCTGTTCTTCTTATCACGCTTTATTCTTCCCCGTTTTGCCGCCGAACGCATGAGCTGACCTTCGGTGAATACCGCGAAATTATCTCCCGGATACGAAAAGCCTGACGAAAGCACACCCTCACCGATTATAACGCACGGCTTTTCCGGAAGCGTTGCAAGCATAAAATCAAGACTTGCCGATATATCCCGCTCACGCAGAAGAACCTGCATATTCTCCGCACTCTTGCGGCTTCCCGTAAGTATCATGATACGGTTGCCGTCAAGAAGATGCTCCGATATTTCCGAGCACGCAAGCTCAAGATTCCCGCCGTAGCTTGGAAGCGTTCTTGCAATCATCGACAACACAGCTTTTGGCGAAATTCCGTATTCTGCACGAACAAAAGCTTCTAAAAAGACACTTTTCCGCTCGGAAATAAATTTCTTCACAAGCTCAAAATCCTCACAAAAAGCATCCGTTTCCGGCAAAAGAATACCGCTGAAAATAAGGCTTTTGACGTCATCCAGCTCGCGCTTACGCTCACGTCCCGCCGCATCACGGATTCGGTAATAATCGTCAACAAAAATTATCGTATCATCGGAAATATAATCAAGAGCGCAATGATGCTCCGGATAAATGAGGTTAAAATATCTGTCCCTTGCACGAAGCGGAAGTCCGTTTTCAATAAGCTCTATATCCGTTTCGAGCGTTTTGATCATCCGCTCATTCTTTTTCTTTCTCCTCTGCTCACGGGATAATGCCTCCCTAAGCGCATCGCCAAGCTCAGAATATGAATCCTCACCAATACTTGCCGCCGGAAGAAAATGTACCGCCTTTGCATTTTCAACACGGCGTTGGGTTTCTGCCTCAAAATAACCCATAGAGTCAATTTCATCGCCGAAAAACTCTATGCGCACCGGATTTTCCGCCCCCGGAGAAAAAACATCCACAATTCCGCCGCGAACGGCAAACTGCCCTTCGCTTTCAACTGTATCTGTTCGTGTGTATCCGTAAGACGAAAGCTTCTTTATAAGCTCATCCTGTGAATGCTCCTCCCCAAGCTTTACCGTAATACTTTTCCCTGCAACCTCCGACGGCGGAGCGGTCCTCTGGAGAAGCGAAAACATGGGAACAAGCGTTATGCCGGCAGTTCCGTCTGCCAAAGCTTTCAGCGCAGCTATTCTCTCGTGCTCAAATTCATGAGACGCGGAATCCACATCGTGAAACGACCGCTCAAGCGCCGGCAGGATACGAGCCTCTTCACCGCACATAACGGATATATCCCGCGCGGCACGGCGTGCGTCAAGCTCATCGGCATAGATACACACAACAGGCTTCTTCGTTATCATTCGTACTGCGGAAATTATATGTGCTTTGTGTACGGCAGACAAGCCGGAGATTGCAATCGGGCATTCTCCGGCTTCAAGTTTCTGCAAAAGCGCAGAAAAATCCTTATTGTGTTTTAAACATTCAGTCAAAGCAAGCATAAATGCAAACCTGCCTTAATTATACTTTCCGGCGGCAGAGGCGCAACCGCCTATCATTATCTCTTCCGCCGCACGGCACGCGCGATCTATCGCATCGGCGAGAACAGCCTGCTCCTCCTTTGAGAAAGAGCCAAGCACCCAGCCGACAAGCTCTCCCTCGCCCTTCGGTGCACCCACACCGATTTTTATGCGCGGGAAAACATCCGTACCGCTACGCTCAATAATGTTCTTAATCCCGTTATGCCCGCCGGCGCTTCCCTTTGCGCGAACGCGAATCTTTCCTACAGGGAGAGATATATCGTCATATATCACAATAACTCTTTCCATCGGGATCTTATAAAATGCCGCCGCGGCAACAATTGCATCCCCGGAAAGGTTCATAAACGTCTGAGGTTTAAGCAGCAGGACGCTTTGCCCTGCAATTTCACCCTTTCCGCAGAGCGCTTTAAATTTAAGCTCCCGCACATCCGTTTTATTTATACCCGCAATTGTGTCAAGTGCCATAAATCCGGTGTTGTGGCGTGACATATCGTATTCCTTACCCGGGTTCCCGAGGCCGGCAATAATCCATTCCGGTTTTCCGAGCGGCGGCTTTCTTTCACTTTCTATCTTCTTGAAAAGGTCGAATATCGACAACTCCATCACCCGCTATTCCATAATAAAGTCTCCGTCTTCAAATATGCGGTCAAGCAGATATCTACCCGCACCGCGCGTTACCGGATTTCCGTCAACCGACGAGAACTCAAGCGAAAAGCGCTCCATATCCGCCGCAAACATTATCAGCGCAAGCTCTTTTTTTATCTCCGACAGAAACGGCTCACCCAAGCAGGAAATTTCTCCGCCGATAACGATTGCTTCGGGGTTTATCATATTTATTATGTTGTTTATTCCCGATGCAATATATCTGCATACGCCGCGAAGCTTCTCAATGCTTTTTTCGTCCGATGTGTCAATTTCCCGGAGTTTAGACACTCCCGCCGCCCTGCATATTGCAGGAACATTAGCAAGACCTTCAAGGCATCCGAAATTTCCGCACTTGCACCTTTCACCGTTAATGTCAACGGAGATATGCCCGAACTCACCGGCGTTTCCGAACGCTCCGGTAAAAATCCTGTCATCAAGTATTATACCTGCACCTATACCAATGTTTATGTCGATATATACGAGACTGTGTATTTCTTTTTTTTGTGTTTTTTCAATGTATGCGCAAAACGATGATTCGTTACCCAGCTTTACCTTTATATCCGGAAAACGGCTGCGGATAACGTTGAAAAAATCATTGTCACGTGTAATCGGAATAAGCGTTGACAAAACACGTTTTGTTTTTTTGTCAATAACACCCGGCACACCGACACAAATTCCCAGAAGACGGCCGAACTCACGGCACTTTTCCGAAACCTCATCGGCAATGATATTTCCTATATCCCCGTAATCTGTTATCTCTCTGTTGCAATACAGGACACTTGCGCCTTCAAGGTTGAATATTTCCAAGTTAAACCCGCCATCCCGTATCTCAACCGCAACAACACATCCGCCATCGCGCTTTACTGCGAGCAGAATAGGCTTTCTTCCGCTGCCGGAAAGCTTCCCCATTCCCGTTTCTTCAACCATATTCTCAAGAATAAGTTCATCCACAAGCGAAGAAACAGTAGTAGGACTCAAGCCCGTAGCGTGAGCTATCGAGGCTCTCGATACGGGCTGATTCTCATTTATTAAGTTGAAAACAAGTGTCAGGTTTGACTGCTTGACAAGCTTTAAATTAGCCGTCTTGTGGTTCTTTTCAACCTTCATCACCATTTTGCTTTACTTCCTGTTTTCTGCTATAAATTTTTCAATTTCGGAATATGGCACAATACCTGTAGTCGCGCCGACCGCCATAATAATATGCGCACCGACTGCATTTCCGATAAGGCAAGCCTCTTCCATTGTTTTACCAATTGCGATGCCATGAAGGAAGCCCGAGCACCATGAATCTCCGGCGCCGGTTGTGTCAACAGGATTTTCGCGGGTAAACGGTGCAATATAAACACCTTTTGCCTCTCTGCTTTCTCTGCAGTAGCAGCCTTTTTTTCCGACCTTTATTGCAACGTGCTTTACACCGCAATCAAAGAAGAAATCAGCAATTTTGTCGTGGTCTGTTTCTCCGCCGGCAAGCTCAACAGCCTCTTCAATGCTGGGGATAAAATAATCAACATACCGGAGTGCCGGTTTGAGAACACTCATCCAACGGCCGCTGTCATCCCAAGCTGTGTCAAGTGCCGTAACTTTCCCCATCTCCTTTGCACGCTTTAACATACGCGCGCAGTCCTCGCCGTCAAACGTGCTCATAAGCATGGAGCCTGCAACAAACACAATGCGTGAATTTTCGATAACATCAAAATTAACATCATCATAGCAGAAAGTGTCATTCGTTCCTTTGCAGTGAAGGAATGAACGCTCACCGCTTGAATCAACAACAACAACTGAAGCAGAGGTATCTCCGCCGTCCTCAACGACAAGCCCGTCGATGTTTACACCTTTGTCGACAAGAACCGATTTTAAGTATGTACCAAAACCGTCGTTTCCGATTTTTCCGACCATCGCGGTTTTTGAACCGAGAACCGACATATTTATTGCCGCACTCATTGCGCAACCGCCGTTATAAAGCTTAACGCTGTCTATAAGAGCGAGCTTTCCCTTTTCAGGGAGCTTGTTGACCTCCTTGCATATCGCATCCGCAACAAGGATTCCCACACATGCTACATCATACATTTTCTCTTACCACCTTTATTTTAATATATATATTTTAATAAATTTTTCCTTATTCGTCAATAGCTTTCACGCAAAAGATACACAATTTGATATAAAAAAGCGGGATGGCTTTTTGATTTATACCGTCCCGCTCTCCCCATATATATCGTCATTATACTTTTGCAATAAAATCCTCCGCAACATCACGCAGGTGCACCGGGCTGAGTTTCAGCCTGTTGCACCTTATGCAAAGCTTTTTCACAGAGATATATGTACATCCGATATCGGACACCCGCTGTATCTCACGACCGTTTTCTACGGCTTTTATCCCATATGCAGTATATACCACACCTTTCTCGCTCTCCAACCGTTCTTTTATCACTTTGTAACTAACCATCATTCCCACCTTCCCTTGCAACTTTTTAGGTTAGTTCTTAGTCAAAAAAAAGCTCAGCGGGGTTATTTACTTCAAGCTTTTCTGCAATATACTCCGCTTCGACTATTCCAATCGTATTCTTTTCAAGCTTTTCCTCTAATGTTTTTGACGACAAACCCAGTTCACACGCAATTTCCTCAAAGCACAAGCCTTTATCCAGAATTGCTTTTTTGATTTTTGCGACACGCATCCGTCCGACACATCCTTGCGCTGATTTTTATGTCTGTTATATAATAGCACATTTCTTATAACTTCGCAAGTCAAAAAAGCAAATTTTTTCATTTTTCTTGCAAATCACCAAAAACTATGGTACAATGTATTATGTAAAAGTGGGTGATATAATGGAAACAACAGGCGAAAGAATAAAGAGGTACCGTGAAGCATCCGGCATGACCCAGGAAGAGCTTGCCGCTAAAATCAAAACCTCTCCTCAAAATATTTATAAATATGAAAAAGGCATAATTCACAATATACCTATGAAAAGAATACAGGCGCTTTCCGAAGTTTTCGGCATCGCTCCGGCTCAGCTTGCCGGGTGGGGCTCCGATCCTTGCGGAAAGCTCAATTCTCCTGTCCAAAAAAACAATCCTATAAAACCGCTTGAGGCTCCCGATCTTTCCGAAGATGAAAAAACACTTATCGTTCTTTATCGCCAGGCTTCACCCGATTATCAGACTGCGTTACTGAACCTTCTCAAAGCCGGACAGCGCTCCGAACACGGAACAAAGCGCGAACCCGAAAGAGTTATCAAGCCATCAGGCACGCTGAAGCTTGCTTCAACAATGCCGCCTTACCGTTTCCGGGATGAGAATAGCGACGAATAAAATTTTTCTGCCGTATGCTGAAAATACATTTAATATAATACATTCAAACCGGGGATTGCAGCAAATTCATTTCGCTGCAATCCCCGGTTTATGCTCTTCTCTGATGCTTTCTGCATTTTTCAAACAGTGAGTCGGAGCGGTCCCCGTAATGCGCTTGAACACGGTGCTGAAGTAGTTCTGATTTGCAAAGCCAAGAGATGCTGCAACCTCTTTGACGCTTCTTCCGCTTTTTAAAAGACGCGTGGCTTCCGCCGTTTTCATACGGTTAAAATATTGCATAACTCCCATCCCGGCATATTTTGAAAACGTTTTTTTCAAGTTTATCTCACTCATTCCGCACATTTTGGCGATATCTGCAACTGCTAAGCTCTTATAAAGATTATTCTCAAGCACGGTAACTATAGCATTATAATTGCCCGCGCTTCCCGTGCTTTTCGGTGCTTTTTTCACCGAGCGCTGAGACAGAATTTGCAAAAGAAACATTTCAAAGTCTTTCAGTGCAATCTGGCTGTCAAGACATGCAGGATTTTTTATCTCTTTCACGCACCCTCCATCAAAAAGAAACGCTGCCTCAATCTCTGTCAGAACACGCTTGGGTATCTCCATATTACGGACTTCAAAAAGCTTTGACGAATATTCCGGCACATTGATCGCCTCAAAGCTGAAAATGATTATTTCCGGGCAGGAGCCCCCCTCACTCCACAGCCGATGAAACTCCATCGGTGCATGAATGATTGCCTGCCCGCTTTCGAGCAGAAAAACACCGTTTCCCGAGGTTATGCCAATCTCGCCGTCAAGAACAATAACAATTTCCCAGAAATTATGCGTTTCTCCCTCAAAGAAAAACCGGCTGTCGCACTTCTTGCTAAACGCCGTGTATATCTTTTTAATCTGAAAAACATTCCTTATCTCTTCTGTACTGAACACAGGCACACCACCTTTATACAAATTTATATATAATATATACTTTTTCATATATACTTTTGTTTTTATATACGCTATTATATTACCATACAGACCATCTGCGGTCAAGACAAATTTTTATTAAGGACTGAAAAACATGAAGCTTTCTCTTTATTGCGGAGTGTCAAAAATCATAAGGGAGCGCGGATGGGAAGCCGCAGCAAAAGAAGCACTCAGCCTGGGATGCAATATGCTTGAAACCATCGACACACCTTTTTCCTCCGAAGAACCCGTTTTAAGCAGCATTGAGCAGGTGCGTGAGGCACGCAAAGTGCTGGACTTTCACGGTGTTTCGATATCGTGCTGCTCTGTATTTGCAAATTTATACAACTCTCCGGAAACAGTAAGTTTTCTTAAATCATATTCCGAGCTTGCTTATGAGCTCGGCTCACCGTTTCTTCACCACACTCTTCTTCCGTGGATTGAGCCTTCCGCAGAAGTTCCCAAAGCTGAAGAAGCAATCGAGAAAATTATTGATGCAGCAGAAGAAATTGCAAATCACGCAGCAAACTTCGGCATAACCTGTCTGTATGAAGGTCAGGGGCTTATCGTCAACGGAATAGAAGGATACCACAAGTTTTTTGATGAAATGAAGCGCAGATGTAAGAACGTCGGCGTCTGCGGTGACATAGGCAACACCCTTTTCGTCGATGTTTCGCCAAAGGATTTTTTCAGTGAATTTATAAGCGACATTAAGCACGTTCACGTAAAGGAATACAAGCGTTTCCCCTACACTGAGGAACGGAAACCCGGTTGGATGCGCACGCACAACGGCTCGTATATTTCCGACGTCCCGCTC
>JAFQVE010000406.1 GCA_017408185.1 Oscillospiraceae bacterium
ATATGTGTCCGTATAAACTGATTCCTTATAGCTCTGAGCCTTTGAGAGTGCAAAATCATAACGCATTGTATACCCGGAAGCACCAACGTTGAGAACATTTACATTCTTCACGGTTTTAACGGTGCCGTCACTGTTTGTCGCTGTCACCGTGAGCGTTGTTGTGCCCTCTCCGACGCCTCTGAGAATTCCGTCATTTACAACAGCAACATTCTCATCCGCGGTAAACGCGTTCATTGTATACTCCCCGATACTAGCCTCGCTGTAATCGGAATAATATACCTTATTTACAGAAATAATGCGTTCCTCATTCTTTTCCAGTTCATAATCGTTTGCAAATACGCTCTGAAGAACATATTTATCCTTAGCCTTGTTGAAGACCATAGACTGTGGGAACATAGCCGCTCCCCCACCGGCACCTGCACCGATGCTCTTGAATACAAGGATGTATTCGCCTGCTTCAAAGAAGTTTGCATCACGCAGTGTTACTGTCGGATAAATGGTTTCCGGATTGTACGAATTTATAACGCCGAGATTCTGAGAATTGCCACTTGCAATAGCCGCATCTATATCCGTTGTCCCTGCCGGAAGGATATGAACTTCTCCAAAGCCGCCCGAAGAGCCTGCAAGATACGTAATTTCAGTTGTGTATCTGCCCGGAGCCGGAACATAGATATCAAACGCAACCCACTGACCTGCCGCAAGAGAAAGGTAGAAGCCGTAGCTTTTCTTTTTGTTGCTGGGCGTAGCCTTCTGCGCAGAGTTGTACTGCCAGAAGCCCTTTGTCTGACTGAACTTAACACCTTCAAGCGGTTCTTCAACATTGATGTCGGAAACCGTGAAGTTGTAATTCAACGTATACTGCGACATTTCTATGCCCCGTACAGTAACGCCTATTGTCTTTGCATAGCTTATGCCGTTATATGTTATTGTTGCAGTAACATCCGCCTCTGCATCCTCGGAATCTGCTGTAATACTGCCTGTTTCCAAGTTGATTTCAGCATTTGAATCGCTGACCATTCTATATCTTACAACAGCCGCTTTCGGTGAAAGCTCACTGCCGTCGGACATGTATATTTTTGTTACGGTTGCAATATTGAACGCAAAGTTAACGTCAGCGTCAACGGGTGCCGCTTTTCTGCCGCCATAGAGCGTAAGAACGCCCGGAAGCTGCTTTGTTCCGCTTTGTGAGCTTTCACATGTAAATTCAACCGTGTAATTACCTGCCTCAGCGAAATTGTAAGAGCCGAGAACAGCATTTTCTGCTGTCGCCTCAGTAGCGTTATAATCAACAGTTCCTATCTTCTGACCGTTAATTGACACCGCACCGAGCGCACCGTCTGATGCCTTAGCATACGAAAGTCTTACATCGTACTCACCTGCAACAGGAACAAAGATTTCCACGGAAGCCGTACCTGTACCGAAGGAAACGGAATTTTCTCCCACTTCTACATTGTCGCCTGAGAGATATTGCCACAGATTATGCGTATTTTCATACGTAGCCGATGCGAAGCTGTCATTTGCGGTAAGGTCATATACTGCATTGAAGCCGGAATATGTTTCAGGGAAAACATTTACAGCTGCCGTTGTCTTGACAGAAACATTGTCCTTTCTCGCAGTATATGTAAGCGTAGTCATACCCTTTTTAATACCGGTTATCGAAGTGTTTTCAACCTTTAAAAGCTCCGTATCTCCGGATGTGAGAGCAAGCTCGTATGCATCTGCCGGAGCAAGTGTGTGATCAGAAAGATATACTGCATCGGGAGCCGCTGTCCCTGTTTCGCCTACTCTGATTTCAACATCACCCGTAACAATGCTCTGAAGCGTAGGATTTCCCTTTGCCTCGTTGAAAACAAGACCTGTCGGGTACATATTCCAGCTACCCTCAGCACCCTTGCCTACACTTCGGAATACGACTATGTACTCCCCTGCTTCAAAGAAGTTTGCATCGCGGAGAGAAGCAGATCTATTTGTACTTGCCGGCTCATAGAAGCTTATAACGTCACTG
>JAFQVE010000407.1 GCA_017408185.1 Oscillospiraceae bacterium
AGATATGATGTGGAGCGCGTCATAAACGGATAAGAATCCGGATAAAGCGCCTTCAATTCCTTACACACTTCATACATTTCATCGAAGGTTTCCGGTGCTTTCAGATTGTGCTTTTTGAATATATCCTCGCGATAAAGCCATGCGCGCATACGTGTTTTTCCCTGACGGCCGGAGCCCGGGCTGTAATACACCTTTCCGTCGGCGCGCTTGCGCGTTTTTACAACCAGGTCATAGTCCTCCTCGGAAAGCGAATTAAGCCATGCATTGTAGTTCGGCATAAAATCAGCGAGATCATCAAGAGCAAGCAGCCCTTCACCGGCAAATTTTGTGTGCGTGCTCATAACACCGAATGCCATAAGATCCGGAAGCTCTTCGCGGGCTGCAAACAGAAGCGGGTATTTTGTTCCTGCCTCTGAGCTTGGAATAGCGATAATATCAAGCGTTGCTCCGCTTCCCTCCTGCATATATTCCCATACCTTCCAGTCCTCCCGGACAGGCCAGCTTGGTGCTGACTCTACCATAAATGTGATAACATCGTCCTTTGTAAGCGGTGCGCTCGGATCAATCCCATCAAACTGAGTGGTTCCTGCATCTCCGCCGCAAGCACAAAGAGCAAGCAGTATTACGGCCGCAAGAATTAATGCGATAAGTTTTTTCATTTTGAAGTTACCTCCTGTTATTTATATTCAGCGTCTTTCGCTGTTTCACATAAGTTATGCCATTACGGAAAGGCGTGAAAAATCAATCTCGCCCATCATACGCTTACCGGAAATAAGAAGAGCCGCTTCCTTGCATACATATTCTCCTATTCTCCGCACACCGTTCGTTGTTACACCTGCGATATGAGGGAACAGAACTATATTAGGAAGAGAACGAAGCTCGCTGTCCTTCGCCGGCGGTTCGGGGTTTGTTACATCCAGTACCGCCATAAATCGGCCTTTCCGGCACTCTTCAACAAGGTCTTGTTCGTTTATCAAGGATCCGCGGGCGGTGTTTATAAGCACCGCTCCGTCTTTTATAAGCTTAAGATTTTCGCGGTTTATCATATTATCCGTTTCCGGAACGCTCGGCGCATGAATGCTTATTACATCACATTCCGACATAAGATATGAAAGCTCACACTTTTCTGCGCCCAGCTCCCGTATCTCTTCCTCACTTACATACGGGTCATATACAAACACATCAACACGAAATGCGCGGAGCAAATCAATAAAATGCCTTCCGGCACACCCGGCACCGATAACGCCGATTTTTATACCGTAAAAATCAGTTATTGTATTGAAGTTTTCTCTCCAAAGTCCGTTTCTCGTATCTCTTGTGAGAGTGAACATTCCCTTACACGCCGCAATCGCCGCGCCAAGGGTTGTTTCCGCAACTCCGCGGGAAAGCTCGTTTGATGCAGACGTAAGCCTTACTCCGCGGCTGATCAGCTCAGGTGTTACTACCTTTTTCACAGAACCGGCAGCGTGTATCACGCCGAGAAGCCCCGGGCAAGCATCCAGTATTTCTGCATCTACCGCAGGAGAGCGCCACGATGTAATTAAAACGTCCGATTCGCTCACAAAATCAAGTACCGCCGGTTTGTCAGAAAATCGCTCATCACCACGGTATATATGCACTTCACCCAATTCACGAAGCCGCGAATAATGGTTTTCCGAAAAAACCTTTTCTTTCCAGTGGTCATTTACAAGTATGGATATTTTGTACATATCTTCTCCGTTTCTAAATGCAGAATGCAAAGTGCAAAATGCAAAATTATTTTATATAATCAAGTATCCGTTTGATGAGCACGGCAACTTCTGCTCTTGTTGTGTAGTCTGTCGGCGCGATGCGTCCCGATTTACCGTTGACGAGTCCTGCGCCGATGAGTGCGGTGACGGCGTCTTTTGCGTAAGGTGCAACGGTGTTAAAGTCGGGGTATTGCGATAACACCTCATCCACCGCAAGCGGTCCCCCTTCCCCTCGAGGGGAAGGCATTTTTTCGAGGGTGGTCAGTGCGCGGTAGACGATTACCATCATATCCTGGCGGGTTATCGTATTGCGCGGGGCGAACTTGTTATCTCCGATGCCGTTGACGAGACCTGTGTTTCGTGCTATTGCAAGCTCGGATGCGAAATAGTCATTTGCCGAAACATCTGCGAAGTTTTCCGCGTTATCGCTTGTGAGCTTGAACGCGCGCACAAGAAGCAGTGCAAAGTCTGCACGGGTGATATTCGAAGCGGGACTAAACGTGCTTGCAGTCGTGCCCTTTATTATTCCATCTGCCGCAAGCGTGTTTATCGCATCCTCCGCCCATGCGTGCTGTGAAAGATCATTGAAACGGATGTTATCCGTTTCACCCGAGGCCTCGGGTGCGTCAGTTTTATTTTCCACCTCATCCGCCTCGCCTGTGCTCGGCACCTTCTCCTCAAGGAGAAGGCTTTCATCGTCAGTATCAGACTTGTCGGTC
>JAFQVE010000408.1 GCA_017408185.1 Oscillospiraceae bacterium
GCGGAAGCTTTGAGCCCGATGATGAGCAGATGATGATGTCATATGAAGATATCACCTCAGCGAAGGACGAGGATATTGTAACGGCACAGCTTACCGTATACGACGGCACAGCTTGTGTTTATGCCGAGGTCAGAAACCCGGTAAGCGGATATACGAACAGATATTGGGTTTCATATTCCACCGGACTTCTTGTCTTCGGACAAAGCCTGAACCGCGATGGAAAAGTAGTTTATTCCGTAACCTCAACGCAAACGGACATTTCCCCTCAGGATATGGAGACATTCCGTTTGCCTGACGGTAGCTTGCCGTCTTAAACAACTCTATATAAAGATTCAGGAAGCACAAGCTTAAAGCTCGTGCTTCCCTTTTTGTTGCATTCTGTATTCGCTCGGTGCGACACCATACTTTTCCTTGAATTTTCTGCTGAAATAATGAATGCTGTTAAACCCGGTTTGTATTGCTATTTCCAGGACAGACGAGTCAGTCGCGGTCAGAATACTCTGCGCCTTTTCAAGCCGGACATTATTTACATATTTCATCGGAGACATCCCCCAGAATTCCCTGAAGCGTTTGACAAAATACGTCTTGCTGAAATGCGCCTCTCCCGCAAGTTCATCAAGCGTTATTTCCTTATCGGAATGTTTTTCTATGTAATCACGAAGCTTAAGTATTATAATATCAATATCACGCGTTTCTTCCTCTTCGGCATCAAGATGTATATAGCTTACAAGGCGTGTCTGCGGTATCCTCCTTTTCCCTATAAGATTTTCACAAGCTCTTACAAAAAAGAAAACCAATCCTGCATCAACGGCGCAATTACAAAACTCATCCTTCACAAAGCCTTCTTCAACTGTTTTTAACAGTAGCTTTGTCATAAATGAATCTCCGGCAATTAAGAACACATGCGGCAAGCTTTTCAGCTTATCCGCAAAATTACCGTAGGCATAAAATTTAAACTCGATCACCTCGAGGCTGTCAGTACTTTCAAAGCCATGCGACACTCCCGGCGCGGCAAGGTATACCTTTCCCATTTCCATAGCATATTCTTTTCCGGAAAGGGTTATTATCCCCTTTCCCGCCTTGCAGTATATCATCTGAAAGAACTTATGCGTGTGCTGTACAGGCGGTAAAGCTTTATCCACGATATGATCTGAAATCCAAAATACATGTATATCCATATTCAAGCCCCCTTTTTCGCACCTTAATTATAAATCAACTCCGCTAATAATTCAATACAAAAAATAATTTTGTGCAAATATGCTGCGTAGTGAATAATTTTCTCTAAATACAGCACAACAAAAGCGTGATATTATTAAGACAACGATGTTATTGTCACGTCTCAGTTTCGGAACACATCTGCCGAACGCCATTTTGTGCAACAAACCAATAAAAGAACAGGAGTAATTTGTATGGGGTTCAAAAAAGACTTTGTGTGGGGCGTCGCCACCTCCGCATACCAGATTGAAGGCGCATATAACGAAGACGGGAAAGGTCTTAATGTCTGGGATGTTTTCTCGCACGAGCCCGGCAACATTGCAAACAACGATACCGGAGATATTGCTTGTGACCATTATCACCGTTTCAAGGAAGATGTCGCGCTGATGCGAGAACTCGGCATAAAGGCTTACCGCTTTTCACTTTCATGGTCACGCATCTTTCCGAATGGAACCGGAAAGATCAATGAAAAAGGCGCAAAATTTTATTCCGACCTCATCGACGAGCTGTTAAAAAACGGAATTGAGCCTTATATAACACTGTTTCACTGGGATTATCCGTATGCTCTCCACAAAAAGGGCGGATGGTTAAACGACGAAAGCATAAAATGGTTTGCAGACTACGCCGCAAAGGTATCAGAGCTTTATTCTGACCGCGTTAAATATTTCATCACCCTCAACGAGCCGCAGTGCTTTGTCGGGCTCGGACATTTGGAGGGCGGTGATGCGCCGGGGCTGCAGGTTTCATACAAAGATGCTTTCCGAATATGCCATAATGTTTTGAAAGCGCACGGTGCCGCGGTTATTGAACTGCGGAAAAACGCTAAACAACCCATTAAAATAGGATATGCACCCACCTGCACCGCAAGATATCCCGCAACAGAAAGCGCAGAGGATATCAAGGCTGCGCACAAATCATATTTTACTTGTCCTCCGCTTGACCGGGATGTTATGTGGAATGTATCCTGGTGGAGCGATCCTGTGATATTGGGAAAATATCCGGAAGACGGACTTGAGTTATACAAGGAATATCTCCCCGAAATAACAGAAGAAGATATGACGCTTATAAGCCAGCCGCTTGATTTTTATGCGCAGAATATCTATAACGGCAAAGAGGTCAGGCGAGGTGCCGACGGCGAGCCGGAGTATGTCCCCAATTATCCCGGGTTTCCGAAAACCGGAAACGGATGGCCGGTTACTCCCGAATGTATGCGCTGGGCACCGAGGTTTTTATACGAACGCTACAAACTTCCGATTTACATTACCGAAAACGGAATGTCAGCCCCCGATGTTATCTCACTTGATGGCATGGTACACGACGCTGAACGCATCGACTTTTTAAACCGTTATCTCATCGAGCTTGAAAAAGCAGCGGATGAAGGCGCAGACCTCGGCGGATATTTTCTGTGGTCGTTCCTTGATAATTTCGAATGGCGACACGGATACAACTCGCGCTTCGGTATTGTATTTGTTGATTACAACACGCAGAAAAGAATTCCGAAGAATTCGGCGTATTGGTACAAATCGTGGATAAAAAATCACAACAAAACATAAAAGGGAAAAGGAGAAAGGAGAAAGACAAAATGTTTGAAAGAGCAAAAAGCGAAGACAAATTACTCGTTGGCGTAAGAGTTGGCGGCAGATGCACGGCAAAGGAAATTCTTGATGAAATATATCATTTCTGTTCATCACCGCTTGTAAATGTGTGTTACATTCTTGCACAGAGCGATGCAACCCGTGAGCAGTATCTGCAGTGGGCAGCCGCGCTGAAAGAAACAAAAACATATTTCTTCATACACAATTACGGGGTGGATATTTCAAAGGAGCTTGCCGATAAGATAAGAGAAATTGCCGGAGAGCTTTATCTCGGGGCGTTTGCATGGAAGCTCAACGAATGGGGAACAAAATCCTCAACTGCGCCTTATTTCGTATATGACAGTGATTTCGGCGAAACAAACGAATCCTCTTGCTCATACGACAACACCTTCAAGGGCGAAGAAGAGATAGACGACCTCGAAGAAAGCTTTGCGCGGAACCGCAGGGTTATCAGAGAAAGACTTGACGAGTGCCAAAAAATACACGGCGGTATCGTTGCCGCTCACGAAGCGACAGCGCATATGAAGTATTTGTGCGAGGGCGGACAGAGAGTTGTTTTCGCCGAGCTTATGAATGCATATCTCGAAACGCAGGTTGCATGCGCAAGAGGCGCAACGCGCGGATATAAAAACGAGGAGTGGGGCGCCAACATCGCCCACGAATGGTACGGCGGTCTTGACAACGACGACCCGCTGAAGCTTAAGCGCTTAAAGCTTGTATACGATTACACCTATATATCCGGCGCAAGCTACATCTTCATCGAAAGCGGAGAGCAGAATATACGCAGCTACGGAGTTTATCACCCCGAGGAACACGAAATTCCGCAGACCTACAAGAAAACCCGTGAGGATTTCGTGAAAAACACAAAGGACGATATCCGCCCTTCCTGCGGCCCGCTCTGTAAGGTCGGCATAATCCACGGAAACCTCGACCCGTATGCCGGCTTCGGAACATCCTCGCTTATGTATCACAGAAGGAATGAGGACTGGACGGTAAAATCCCCCGAGCACAGCTGGGAGCTTCTCAAAAAAGTAAAAAAGAGCATGCAATGGCACGAGCCGATTGATTTCGGCGAATATTCACTTTCAAACGCCCCTGCATACGGTGCATACGACGTTGTTCCGATAGAGAGCGATGTTGATGTTCTTTCAAGGTATGAGTATCTCATGTTCCTCGGCTGGAACACAATGACTGAGGAGATTTACGAAAAACTCAAGGAGTATGTAAAGCACGGCGGCAAGCTTCTCCTTTCCGCGGCGCACCTTAATACGAACACAAAACGCGACGGAAAATTTATTCCTTTACGCGACGGTAAGCTTTCCGAATTCCTTGGCTGTGATATCACAGGAAGCGTGCGGCGTGACAGCGGCGTAAAATTTCTGAATAATACGATGCTTTCTGATGTCCACTACCCTGCAGCCGCAACACGCGAAGCAACCGACAAACACGTTGACCAGCTGCTCTGCTCCGGCTATACCGATTTTGCAACACTTGATATCACGAGCGCAACTCCGGTTGCATACAGCAACAACACATACCAGCTTCTTGATGACGATACTCCTCTTCTCGTTGAAAACAAATACGGCGACGGCGTGGTAAGCTTTGTAACGGCAATTCAGTATCCCGGCGCACCCGAGGTAAGAAATCTTTATTCCTATATAATGAAGGCGCAGATGACGGCAAGCCACAGAGGCTGTGATGTACACGTTATCGCCGGAGATAAAATTGAGTTTACAGTGTACGACGCAGGAGACGGCAAGAAAAAGCTTTATCTTCTCAATACCGATTATACTCTCCCGAACACGGTAATTATCAAAACCGCCAAAGAAGAAAAGACCATAACGCTGGCTTCTCTCGAAAGAAAAGAAATTACAGTAAATGTTTAATAAAGGAAAGGTGAAAGAAATGGAAAAGGCAATAATAGGAATTATAGGATGCGGCGCAATTGCGCAGGGCACTCATCTCAAAAACGCATATGCAAATCCGAGAATACACGTCAAATGGTGTTGTGACCTTGCAGACGAAAATCTCCGGTATGTAAAGGACACATACAGCTGTGAGAATCTTACCAAGGATTACAAAGAGGTTCTTGCAGACGACGAGGTGCAGGGCGTTCTCATTCTCACCGTTCACAACGTACGCGAGGAAATCATCCGTGCCGCAGCATATGCAGGTAAGGCAATTTACGTTGAAAAACCGATGAGCTTAACTCCCCGCGAATCGTATGACATTATGAAAATAATTAAAGACACCGGCGTCAAATTCGTTGTCGGCTTCAACAGACGTTGTGCACCTATCGTTGAGGATGCCAAGGCTCTGCTTGAAGATCAGAAAAAGAATCCGAAGGATGCCCCATGGAGATACAAGCGCTACGGCGAGGCGTTTAAAATTCCCGAAGAAGAAGCAACTATGATGTTTATCCGCATAAACGATGACAGCGCCTCATATAAAAAATACGGTCTTGACGAATACGTCGGCCAAGGCTCAATTATCGGTGAGTTCTGTCACTTTTTCGACCTTGCCTGCCACATAATCGGCAAGGAGCCCGTAAAAATTTACACTGAGGGCTGGGCAAGAACAAATGCCTCCGTAACCGTTCTCTTTGAGGATAAATCCATCTGCACCATCTTCGATGCGTCAGGTGGAAGCTTTGACCACCCGAAGGAGCTTTTTGAAATATTCTATGGAGGGATGTCGCTCCAGCTCGACCACTTTCTCCAGCTCCGTGTCGGAGGCCGCGAGGATATTCACAAGAAAAATTATGACTTTATTGAGGACCCGTATCCGTATATAACCGAAGGTGAAGGCACAAACCTCTACATAAATAAGATGCGTGAGCGCAACCGTCTCAACACCGATTCAACTGTGCTTGCACGAAGTGAGGTAAATAAAGGGCACTACGATATGCTTGATCGCTTTGTCGACTGCATTCTTCATGATGCTCCATCACCGTGCGACGTGCTTGACGGTGCACGAGCAACACTTATGTGCTTAAAGGCGCGTGAGTCTGCCCGTCTCGGACTCCCCGTCAAGATTTCAATTGACGAATACGATTACATCATCGCCGATTAAGAGGCAAGCAGAAAAGGAGACAACTAAAATGCAGGAATTGGTTCTATTTATAGGAGATTCCATAACAGATTGCAAGCGCGACCGCGAGGATGACGCATCTTTAGGCTCCGGCTATGCATCTTTCGCCGTCCCACGCCTTTCGCTTGACGCACCGGGCAAATACCGTTTTTTAAACCGCGGCATCGGTGGCAACTGCCTTTTTGATATACTTCCGAGATTAGAAAAAGACGTCATCCAAAATAAACCCGATTATATGAGCATACTTGCAGGTGCAAACGATTGTTCTCTCGGCTCTATGGCAAGAATCTCCGATCTTGCAAAGCGGTATGAGGGGCTCTATTGCCTATGCATAGAAAAATGCCGTGATGCTCTGCCTGAGCTTCGGATGTTTATACTCTCGCCGTTTCTTCTCCCTCACCCTCAGCTCGATATAACGTATGAGAGCTTTCCGTATCTTTCCGGCAAGGTGCTTTGTGAGCAGATGGACGAGCTTGCCCAAACTGCGGGAAAAGTTGCGGAAAAGTATTCGCTTCCGTTTGTAAATCTCCACGATAAGTTCCGCGAGGCACTTAAAATGGCTCCGGCAGAATATTGGTCACATGACGGATACCATCCGACGGTTGCGGGACATGAACTCATCGCCCGTGAGTGGAGAAAGATTTTTGACAA
>JAFQVE010000409.1 GCA_017408185.1 Oscillospiraceae bacterium
CGCCGTATTCGCCGTCGTTTACAATGCTTATGCGATACAGCGAGGAATTTGCCGTATCGGGAAGAGCATACGGAAGCGGAAGCTTTTCTGCAATCTCCGTATAAAGCTTATAGCACATATCTTCCATTTCAACGTCGTTTTCATATCTCATATACCCGCCCGGACGGTATGCACTGCCTATCATACAGGAATAGATATACGCCGGAACGGTCTTCCCCTCCGCGCTTAATTCCTTGGTCTTTTCGTAAACTGCAGGTGCATCCATTCCGTTGTACTTATACACCGTCGGCGTGAAGTAGCCGATTTTAAATCCGTCTGCAGTTCTCGTCATCATAACGGACATCATATATGAAATCTTCTCGCCCTCGGAAACGTAAAGCGCGCAAAGAAGCTCTTCACTTGCAGGAACAAGCTCAAGATATGCCTTATCCTCCGCCGCATGCTTTACCTTTATCAGCGTATCACTGACCCGAAGCCCGCTCAAATAATACTTATCAAAAGGCACAAACGGATTTTTTGCCATACCGTGAAGCTCAGAGAAAAGGGTGGCGATATCCTCGGCATTAGTCTGAAGGCTTTCATCAAGAAGCGGAAGCACGCCCGCGGCATCATCCTCCTCATAGCAACGGAAAAACTCTGAAAGCACGCTCTCTGCCTCTGCACGCACTTCATCGGAAAGCTCTGACGTAAGCGTATATTCTCCTGCGGTTTTAGGCTTATCACCGCAACCGCAAAGCAGAAGCGCCAGTACCGCGGCGAATGCAGCTGCGCATAAAAATGTCTTCTTCATATATTATCTTCTCCTTCTCTTTTTCTTTTTAGCACGGTAGATCCGTTTTCTTACTATAATTGCCGTACACAGAATAACAAACGCACCGATTGTGCACAGCACAATTGTCAAAACAGTTTTTACGACGCCACCGACAATTCCTTTTATCGTATCGCGCCGCACCTCACCTGCGGTTTTTGCCGAAACATCAATCGAAACAGAGCACGGCATCCTCAGGAGCTCTTCTCCGTCTGAATACGAGAAAACGGCATAATCAACCCCGTCCTCCATCGTGACGGAAAGAGAAACATCCTCGCGCGTTTTCCCGGCGGGGAGAAGCAGCTCTACCGGCTTTTCAAACGCATATCCGCCCGAAGGAAGATCCGACGTATTATAGCTTACCTCGTTGAAATTTTCAAATCCCCAATCGAGCAACGCCTTTGTATCGGCATATTTATCTTTATCCTTCACACACTTCATAACAACGGCAATAAGGCATCTGCCGTCACGCTCCGCCGCCGTTACGAGCGTGCATTTTGAAACGCTCGTCCACCCGGCTTTTCCTCCGATTATTCCGTCATATTTCATATCCGGAACGCTTACCATATAGTGCTGGTTTACAAATGTCCGCTTTTCCGGCTGCTTGTTCGTGGGAGACATAACATATTTATATGTGCTGAACACCTTGCGGAATGTCTCATTCTTCAGCGCATAGCGGCAAATCATCGCCATATCGTATGCCGTTGTGTAATGGTTATCGTCACTGAGCCCGTGGGCATTGACGAAATTTGAGTTTTTCGCACCTGCGCGGGAAGCGGTTTCGTTCATCATCTCCGTAAATGCCTCAATTGAGCCGGCAGCCTTTTCCGCAATCCCGTTGCAAGCATCGTTCGCCGACATCAGAAGCGCCGCATAAACCGCCTGCTCCATCGTTATCTCTTCTCCCTCGTCAAGCGCAATGTGGCTTGAGCCGACAGGCAACGAGAACACGGCATAGTGTGACATCGTCATTTTCTCCGTCATAGAAAGCTTTTCAAGACCCGTTATGACGGTGAGTATTTTTGTTATGCTCGCGGGGTACATCTGCTTATGCATTTCCTTGTCATACAGCACCTGACCTGTTTCCGCATCAATAAGCACCGCAGATTCCGAAACAAGCTCCGGCGGCGCGGCAAATGCAGTTACCGTAAGTAAAAGAAACACCGAAAGCACGATTAAAAAACAAAAAAATCTTTTCACAATTCCTGCTCCTGCTTAATTTAATTCCTGCGCATATCATTTCCTAAAAACTCAAGCTTTATAAAATCGCCCTTGATGCGGGAGAAAAATGCCGGACCGTAGTCTTTTATAATATCATTTTCCTCACATGACGAAATTATTACTGTTTTTTTGTCTGCGTTCAGCCGCATATTTACAATGTTGAACAGTGCCGCGACGGTAAACGGGGTTTTCATCTCGCGCCCGACGTCATCGAGAATAAGCAAATCGCAGGTTTCATATATATCAGTGTTTTCGTCGCTTCTTCCGAACTTCACCGCCTCATATTCTCCCAGAACGGAGAACGCCGTGCCGAAAACAACAGAAAATCCACGGTCGGCAACTCTTCGCGCAATGCACGAAGCAAGAAACGTCTTACCAAGCCCCGGTCCGCCTGTGAGGAAGAGATTTTCGCTTTCCGCGCCGAAATTTTCGGCATAATCGCGTGAAAACTCAAGCACCTCACGCATCTGCGCACGGGGCGACAGAGCCGCTCCGTTTTCGGGATAGCGCGATATATCAAACTCTGCAAAGTCACTCTTTTTAAGAACAAGCTTCTTATTTATCTCATCGGCAACTGCACGGCGGTATCTTGTGATAACACACGGACAAAGCTCTCCGCCGGTGTATCCGGAATCGTTGCACACCTCGCACGAATATCCCGGTTCGAGCGCACTCTCCGGAATGTTAGCCTCTGCAAGAAGCTTTTTCCTCTCCGCAACAAGCGCAAGGTTCTTTTCTTTTGCGCGTGCGATAAGCGTTGCTGTATCCTCGCTTTTTCCGAACGATGCGCGTATGACGTCAAACACGGTCGTGCGGAGCGCGGCGTCTATCTCTGCCACGCGCGGCATTGCACCGTAAATTTTAAGCTTACGCGCTTCTGCATCTGCCTCGGCGCGGATTTTTTCGTTTTCTAAGCTGTGCAAAACGTTTTCGAGTATCTCTTTATCGTATTTCATTCCGCTCATACCGCACTCCCCTGCCTTTTCTTCCTGTTAAGCTCACGCAGCTTCATAGCCGCGCCCTCATCTGCCCCCTGAGTTTCTGATACTTTTCCATGCTTTTTGTCCCCGCTCTCTACATCCGCGAGGGTTTTTGCGCCGATCGCGCTCCACGACACCAGGATTCTGTGCATATAGCTCCACTTAAGCGAACCGGTGTTCACAACCGTCTTGTCATATGCCGCCTCGATAAGCTCATCCGAAAGCCCAAGGGTGATCCACTCGGAAATATATTTTTCCTCCGTGGGAGAAAGAGCTCGTCCCGAAATCCTGAGAAGCTCTGCAAATCTCGTCTTTTCGCGGCCCAGCTTTTCCTGCTCTTTTAAATACTCCTCCGCACGACCGAGCGTAAGCACGCCTGCGCGCACCCATGCCTTCGCGCGCTTTTCAACCGTGCGCATCGTCGGCACGCGCCCCGGACCGTAACGCTTTTTCATATCGTCGATACAGCTTTTTACGAGCAGGCATATAACATCCACCGGAAGCCCCAGCCACGAGTAGATTCCCAAAAGCACCTGCAAATCAACGGTCGAAAGAAGCTTACCGAGAGATTCCTCACAAAACTCTACAAGATATTTGAAATCCATATCCGAGCCGAGATGCTCTGCAACGTCAGTTGATGAATATTCCGGTATAGCATCCGAGCGCTCGGGAACTTTTATTCCCTCCGTCTTACCGATAAGACCGCGCGCCTCAAGGGATGAGAGCACGCGCGCCATTTCCTCTGCACTCATTTTCAGACGCTTTTCCGCGGCAGGAATATCAAGCTCACCGGAGTGTGCTAATATGTATATGTAAAGAAGCGCAGCGTTTCCGTCTCCGCCATCAAGAAGAAGGTTTGCCGAATGCGCCGGTATCAATACGTCCTGAGATTTCGGCACCTTCAATTTCAAAACTCCCATATCCTTATCCGTTCCTTATCTGTTATCTATTCTCTTCCATTCCCTGTCTGTAAACCAAATATAATAATACATAATAAAGTATATCACAAAACATATCCTCTGACAAGATTAATGTTCCGGTGATTAAAATTTTCTCGCCAAATATAGGAAAGTAAAATTTTTCAAAAAAACTCTTGACAATTTTAAAATATGTGATATACTATAAACAGTAATGATTACTGTTTATTTTAAGGAGGAATACATAATGAACGCAAACGTAGCAAAGCTTATGAACGAGCAAATTAATAAGGAGCTTTATTCGGCTTATCTCTATCTTGATTTTTCAATTTTCTATGAGCAGCAGGGGCTTGACGGCTTCGCAAACTGGTATATGGTTCAGGCGCAGGAGGAGCGCGACCACGCAATGCTTTTCCTCAAATACCTCCAGCTCAACGGCGAAAAGGCAGAGCTTGATGCTGTGGGCAAGCCGGACAAAGAAATGAAAACGCTTATGGATCCGCTGAAGTTCGGTCTTGAGCACGAGCAGTACGTAACAAGCCTTATCAACGATATCTATGCCGCAGCATATGAGGTGAAGGATTTCCGTGCAATGCAGTTCCTTGACTGGTTCGTTAAAGAACAGCTTGAAGAGGAAAAGAACGCGGATGATATGATAAAGAAGATGGAGCTTTTCGGCAACGATTCCAAGGGTCTTTATTCCCTTGATTCCGAATACGCCGCAAGAGTTTACACGGCACCGTCACTCGTTCTGTAAAAAAAAACAACACAAACCGGGGTTGCAAAAAGGTCAGCGCCTTTTTACAACCCCGGTATAATTTTGACTTGTTGATGAAAATATTATCCTTATTTACTTCACTCTGTTATAAGCGCTCTCATAAGCGGCAAGGAGCTCGTTTACGCCGAGATTTTCCAATTCTTTTCTGTACTCATCAAACTTTGAAAGCGGTTCCTGACCGAGCAGGAACTTCTGCAGCATCTCGTTTGCATATGTTCCGATGCTTGTGTTGTATGTGCTGATGATATCCTGCTCTTCATCGTTAAAGTCAAGCCACAGCGTTACCGGATAGTTCGGAAGCGTGTGCTCTACAAGCATAGCTTCGCTTTCAAGCGTCGTTTCCGACTGCATCGCCGCAGCCGCTTCGGGATCAAGACGTGCAAATGTTCCGTAAAGCTGGAAGCCGTACATTGTATTTGCCATCGTGCCGACCTCGTCGGTGATAAACTGCTTTTTGCCGTTTACAACCTCATAGGTTTCGCCCTCCTTACCCCACGACACAAGCTCCATTGCCTCGTCAGTGTAGAGCCAGTCGAGGAATTTTGCTGCGTTTGCAATCTGCTGCGGTTTTCCCGTATCCGGAATCGAGAAGCCTATCATCTCGATATCTCCGCGCTCAACAAGCGGCGCGCCCTTCTCCGGATTTGCAACCGGAGGAACAAAAGCCTGAAGCTTAAATTCCGGATTGTTCTTATTCGCAATTGAATTGTAGTTATCTATGCGAAGCTGGAGATGCGGCATGATGAACGCCTTATCTGTAAGTATGAACTCGTCAAGTGTTGACTGGCTCATCGTTGTCACATCCGGCGGCATAAGCTTTTCATCTATCATTTTTCTGTAGAATGTAAGCGCCTCAAGCGCCGCATCCTGCATATGTCCGTAATACCATTTTTCATCATCAAAATCATAATACGCACCAAGAGTCCACCATTTATCAAAGGAAGACCCGGGTATGCCGAAGAGATATGATGTGGAGCGCGTCATAAACGGATAAGAATCCGGATAAAGCGCCTTCAATTCCTTACACACTTCATACATTTCATCGAAGGTTTCCGGTGCTTTCAGATTGTGCTTTTTGAATATGTCCTCGCGATAAAGCCACGCACGCATACGTGTTTTTCCCTGACGGCCGGAGCCCGGGCTGTAATACACCTTTCCGTCGGCGCGCTTGCGCGTTTTTACAAGCAGGTCATAGTCCTCCTCGGAAAGCGAATTAAGCCATGCATTGTAGTTCGGCATAAAATCAGCGAGATCATCAAGAGCAAGAAGCCCTTCACCGGCAAATTTTGTGTGCGTGCTCATAACACCGAATGCCATAAGATCCGGAAGCTCTTCGCGGGCTGCAAACAGAAGCGGGTATTTTGTTCCTGCCTCTGAGCTTGGA
>JAFQVE010000410.1 GCA_017408185.1 Oscillospiraceae bacterium
AATTGCATTACCGCCGATTTTCATAACGGTTTTACCGCCCATGCATCCGGAGAGAAGCGCACAAAGCATTGCCGCTGCAAGGATAAGTGATAAAATTCTTGTCTTTTTCATTTCGTTATCTCCTCTTTTTCCTATGTTGTTTATAATAACATTTAATTCATTATAACAAATATATTATCAAATTGCAAACAAAACATTGTAAATATTTTATGGACAAACAAATTTATAGCAGTGCAAACATAAACGGAATCGTAACAATACCGAGAATTGCCGCCATAAAGCAGACCTTGGCTCCGGATTCGGCATCACCGCCATACGCTTCCGGAAAAACAACGCTGTTTACACCGAGCGGCATTGCAAGAATTGCAAAGCAAGGCAAGACCCATGTTTCCGGCACCTTAAGCAGGCGCATAACAAACAGCGCAATAACCGGAATTATAACCAGGCGAATCGCCGATGCGGCATATGACCGCCAATCAGTGAACACGCTTTTCATATTTATACGGGCAAAAACCGTTCCCGTAAGAATCATTGCACACGGAGAAACACAGGCGTTTGCAGCGTCGAGAATTCCCGACACTGCCGCCGGAAGCTTAATATCACACAGACCCAAAAATGCACCGACGAATATCGCGACAATAGACGGATTTTTAAGCAAACCCCAGACAGAAGCATTTTTTTGCGATGTGAGAAGCTTGATTCCGATTGTGTAAATGAAAATATTGTACGGCAGGCAATACACCATTGTGTCAAGAAGCGCAGCTTCTCCGAAAATTGCCTGAACAAGCGGATATCCCATATACCCGAGATTCGGAATAGCAAAGCTGTATATGTATATTCCCTGAGTTGCCTTGTCTTTCGAAAACATCTTTGCAAGAAAAACTGCAAGAACCGACGTAATTATAAGCACTGCAGTGCTGAACAGTATCAGCATCAGCTTATCACTTATTACATCAAGCTTGAAGTTGCTTGAGAACGAGCGGATAACCATAGCCGGCAGAAAAACGTTTACCAGCAAGCGCGAAACCGTTCCTCCCGCGTAAATATCGAGTATGTTCTTTTTCCTGAACACATAGCCTATCGCCATAAAGAAAAACATATTCGCAAGCTGGGTAAGAGTTATGCTCACTATCTGCATATTTTTCATCCTTCCGTTTTTTGCATCTTTACCATTATATACTGAAATCCGCTTAGTGTCAACAAAAAAAGCATCTTTATACCTCAATGTTGACAAACTGCCAAGAAACCACAAGGTCTCTCGGCAGTGTTTTGTTCTATTCACTTTATCCCAAACATTCTTTTAAGTATTCCGGCAATGGATTTCGGCGCCTTTACAACAACTATCTTCACAAATCTGCACCTCCGTCATAACAGCATAATCACGCCTATTGCAATAAGCAACACGCACAGCACAAACACAAGAAAGCCCGAAGGAAACACCACCCCCGCGAGAATACCCATCGCAAGCGCTATTGCACATATCACGCAAACACTCCCGCTTCTCCGGCACATCGCAACACACCGCCTTTCCCATGTCTTTTACTACATATTACGCAAAAGGCGTTTTGTCGGTGAGATATCTATTTGTCCAAAAGCAAAGAAAGCTCATTCACAGCCGCGCGAAGATCTTCGATCACGCTCTTTGCCGGCGCGCTTGAAGTAAGGTCAACACCGGCTTTTCTGAGAAGCTCCAGCGGATAACCGGAGTTTCCGCCGTGAAGAAATTCAATATATTTCTCTGCCGCTCCGGCATCCTTTATAACAAGCTCCTTTATCCTTGATGCGGCGGCAAAGCCCGTAGCATACTGATACACATAAAAGCTTGTGTAAAAATGCGGAATCCGCGCCCATTCATACGCGATGTTCTCATCGCATACCGCAACGCTTCCGTAATACTTTTTGTTGATTTCACCGTACAGCCTGCACAAGGCTTCTGCAGTAAGCGCTGCGCCGTCGGCATACATTCCGTGCGCCTTTTTCTCAAACTCAGCAAACATCGTCTGACGGTAAAACGTGGTGCGGATTGCTTCTGCCTTTCTTGTCAGCAGATATGCGCGGCGCTGCCCTTCCGCATCACGGAGAAGATACTCAAGCAGAAGATTTTCATTTACGGTGCTTGCAACCTCGGCAACAAATATTTTATAATCCCGATAAATTGAAGGCTGAGTTTTGTTCGTATAATACG
>JAFQVE010000411.1 GCA_017408185.1 Oscillospiraceae bacterium
GCATTGCGCCTGCATGCAAAAATTAATTCTCCGTAACCGGCTCGACCTGATCAGGCTCAAGCTCAACAGGAGTTTCTCTGCCGAACATTGAAACGATAACGCGGATCTTGTTCTTGTCAAGGGCGATTTCGTCAACAACGCCGACAAAGTCTTCAAGAGCACCGTCAATAATCTTGACGCTGTCACCGACCTTATAGTCGATAACAAGCTCATGCTTCTCAACGCCGAGATTAGCAACCTCTTCGTCGGAAAGCGGCACCGGCTTGCTTGCCGGTCCGACAAAACCCGTAACGCCGCGCGTATTGCGAACAACGTGCCAGCTTTCATCGGTCATAACCATTTTCACGAGAACGTATCCCGGAAAAATCTTGCGCTCCACTTCCTTTTTCTTACCGTCCTTTATTTCAACGACGGTTTCAACCGGAATGTTGACCGCACAGATAAGGTCATGAAGTTTTCTGTTTTCAACTGTCTTTTCAATTGTTGCGGCTACGGTGTTTTCATAGCCGGAATATGTGTGAACCACATACCACTTAGCATTACCTGCCATTTCAGTTCTCCCCCGTTATATGTTGTGGAGAAGCGAAACTCCGTATTTGAGCACAATGTCCATAACGCCGGTGATAACAGCAAAAATTGCGCACACGATAAGAACGATAACAGTGTTCTTATACACCTGCGAAGCTGTCGGCCATGTGACCTTTTTAAGCTCACTCTTCATTTCGCGGAACCATAAAGCAATGCTGCCGCGCTTTTTCTTCTCGACTTTTTTCTCAGCCATTCTGTGCACACCCTTTCATTTGTAGTTGAGGAAAGAAAAACAGATTACTTGGATTCTCTGTGAAGGGTATGCTTACGGCAGAACGGGCAATGCTTTTTAAGCTCGAGTCTGTCCGGCGTGTTCTTCTTTTCCTTCATTGTGTCGTAGTTTCTGCGCTTGCATTCTGTGCAAACGAGCGTGATTTTTGTTCTCATAATTTTCGGCCTCCAAAGAATAATTTGCCTCCCTGACAGCCATAACGGCTTCGCGGAAACTTTTTGTTTCTCCCGCGTAGGTTTAAGTGCAGCTTTTGAAAAAGAGCACGAAAAATAAACCTTTCACAGGTAATATACATTGTAACACAGGTTAAGGTGCCAGGTCAAGTGTTTTTTTTAATTTTTTTCATTTTTATTCCAATTCAAACATTCCGGTATATAATTGATAGTATTTTCCACGTTGCTTCAAAAGGTCGTCATGCGTGCCACGCTCAATTATCTCACCGTTTTCAAGCACCATTATCGCCTTTGAGTTGCGTACAGTGGAAAGGCGGTGTGCAATAACAAACACCGTTCTCCCCTCCATAAGTGTGTCCATTCCTTTTTCAATAAGAGCTTCCGTTCTTGTGTCAATCGAGCTGGTCGCTTCATCAAGTATCAGTACCGGCGGGTCTGCAACAGCCGCACGGGCAATCGCAAGAAGCTGACGCTGTCCCTGACTTAAATTTACGCCGTCGGAGGTGAGCACCGTATCGTATCCGTCCGGAAGATGCGTGATAAATGAATGGGCATTTGCAAGCTTCGCGGCACGGACAATCTCCTCATCCGTTGCGTCAAGCTTCCCGTAGCGGATGTTTTCCGCAACCGTTCCGGTAAAGAGATGCGTATCCTGAAGCACCATACCGAGCGAGCGCCGCAAATCACTTTTTCTTATTTTATTGATATTTATCCCATCGTAAGTTATTTTACCGTCCGGAACATCATAGAAACGGTTTATAAGATTTGTTATGGTGGTCTTTCCCGCTCCGGTAGAGCCGACAAAAGCTATTTTCTGCCCCGGCTTTGCATAGAGCGATATCCCGTTTAATACGGTTTTGTTTTCGACATATCCGAAGACGACATCCTCAAAGCGGACATCTCCGCGCACCTCTGTATAAATCGCATTTCCGTCCTCACGCGGTTCTTTCCACGCCCAGAGTCCCGTCCGCACGTCAGATTCCTCGAGCGTTCCATCCTCATTTTTCTTTGCGTATACCAACGTAACCGTGCCGTTATCCTGCTCCGGAGCCTCATCGATAAGCTCAAATATTCTCTCCGCGCCGGCAAGTGCATTTATGATGGAATTAAACTGCTGGGATATCTGGGTTATCGGTTGAAAGAACGAGCGTGTGGACTGAAGAAATGAAGCAACAGTTCCTATGTCCATTACGCCTCCGACAGCAAGCGCCGCACCTATAGTTGCCGTAAGCGCGTAGTTTATATAAGAGAAATTGTTCGTAATAGGCCCGAGCACGCTTGCAAAAGTATTCGCGTTTGATGCCGCATCAAAAAGCTCTTCATTTATTTTCGCAAACCTTGCTTTTGATTTGTCTTCATGACAGAAAACCTTTACAACCTTCTGTCCTTCAATCATCTCTTCAATATATCCGTTGACGGCACCAATTGCCTTCTGTTGACTTTTGAAATACTTTGCGCTCTGCACTCCGATTTTCTTTACGACAAAGGTTATTACAAAAACCATCACCACAATAAGAGCAGTGAGAATCGGGCTCAATATGCACATCAGCACAAACACACCGATGATAGTAACACTTGACGAGAACATCTGTGGAATTCCCTGACTGAGCATTTCACGAAGAGTGTCAGTGTCGTTTGTGAAACGGCTCATCGTTTCACCGTGCGTGTGCGTATCAAAATATTTTATCGGCAGACTCTGCAAACGTTCAAAGGTGTCCACGCGGATTTTGCGCATCGTTTCCGTTGATATATTAAGCATCAGACGGCTGTAAAGGTATGCCCCCGCTGCACCGACCGCATAAACGCAAGCCATAAGAGCAAGCTTCATTGCAAAGGCGCGGACATCAAAGCTCCCGCTTTGCAAGCCCGCTTCTATTGAGTTTATAACCGGCTTCAAAAAATACGTTCCCGCAACACCTGCAAGCGAGCTGCAGAGAATACTTGCAAACACCAAAACAAGAAGATGCTTCTGCCCGCCCATGTAGCCGAGCAGCCTTGCGATTGTTCTTCCCGCATTTTTTGGCTTCTGCATTCCGCGTCTGCCTCTCGGACCTCCCGGTCCCTGCATCGGTCTTCCGTTTGCCATTACTGCTCCACCACCTTTTGCTGAGATTCGTACACCTCGCGGTAAATATCGTTAGACAAAAGCAACTCTTCATGCGTTCCTATTGCATCTATTCTTCCGTCATCCAACACAATAATTTTATCGGCATCACTTACCGAGGTCACCCTCTGCGCAATTATTATCTTTGTCGTATCTGCAAGGGAGCTGCGGAACGCATCACGTATTTTCTTATCAGTTGCCGTGTCAACCGCACTTGTGCTGTCATCAAGAATAATTATCTTCGGCTTTTTCAAAAGCGCCCGCGCAATACACACTCTCTGCTTCTGACCGCCGGAGAGGTTCACGCCGCCCTGTCCGAGATATGTTTCATACCCATCCGGAAATGCGGAAATGAAATCATGAGCCGCAGCAGAGCGGCATGCCGCCTCAATCTCTTCTTGAGTTGCATTTTCGTTGCCCCAGCGCAGATTTTCTGCTATTGTTCCAGAAAACAGCACATTATTCTGCAAAACCATTGCCACGGACTCTCTCAGTGCACCAAGGTCATACTCTCGCACATCGGTACCCGCAACAAACACAGAACCGTCACTTACGTCATAAAGACGCGGAATGAGAGAAACAAGCGATGTCTTTCCGGAGCCTGTTCCACCGATTATTCCGACAGTCTCACCTGAGTTGATTTTAAAGTTGATTGAGGAAAGGGCCTTGTTATTTTTGCCTTTGGAATATGCAAATGAAACATTTTCAAATACAATCTCGCCGTTTTCTACCTCTGCTTTCCCGGCGATGCTATTCTTTATATCTATATCTTCATCAAGCACTTCACATATACGGGCAATGGATGCACGCGACATAACGATGCTCACAAAACACATTGAAAGTCCCATAAGTGACATAAGTATCTGCGTGATGTAGCTTATAAAGCTTATAAGCTCACCTGTTTCCATATTTCCAACGGCTATAAGGTTTCCGCCAAGCCACAGAACGGTTATTATGCAGGAATACATAACGATCTGCATTATCGGCATATTCATAATAAGAACACGCTCAGCACGTCTCTGTGCGTTCATAACATTCTCTGCCGCTTTTGCGAATTTGCCGTTTTCATAGTCTTCCCTGTCATACGCCTTTACAACGCGGATTGCAACAAGACTTTCCTGAACAGCCGAATTCATCGCATCGTATTTTGTGAACATCTGCTTAAAGCGCGGAAACGCTTTTGTGGATATAAACACAAGCGCGATTGCAAGAACGGGAATTGCAACAAAGAACACCCGCGCAAGCTCTGCATTTATCGAAACTGCAAGAACCGTCGCGCTGACAAGCATAACCGGAGAGCGCACCATCATGCGGATGACCATCATAAACGCGTGCTGAACAAATGTCACGTCCGTTGTAAGGCGAGTGACAAGCGATGCTGTGGAGAATTTATCGACATTTGCAAAGGAAAAGTCCTGGATTTTATCAAACATACGCTTGCGGACATTCTTTGCAAAACCGGTGCTCGCAACTGATGCATATTTTCCCGAAAGCACACCGAACATAAGCGAAAAAGCGGACATAAGAACCATAAGTCCGCCGACTTTGACGATATACCCGACACCTCCGCCACCTTTTATTCCAACGTCAATAATCTTTGACATAAGAAGCGGAATGAATATTTCCATTATGACCTCGCACGATATGAATATCGGCGAGAGTATTGCCGGCAGCTTGTATTTGCCAACGCAACCAAGAAGCTTTCTCAGCATTTCATTTCCTCCCCGTGAACTAAAACTTACAGAATTCTAAATTAATCATACTAAATATTTTATTACCGGAGATTTGCAAAGTCAATCAGATAAGATAGAATTTACAGATTGTTTTATTTTGGGATAGAGAAACTCCCCACCGGAAATTTCCCGCGGGGAGTTAAATATGTTTTGTTTAATTATTCAGCGTCAGCAGCTTCTTCTGCCGGAGCTTCAGCAGCATCCTCCGCTGCTTCTGCAACAGTCTCCTCGGGAAGAATATCATTCTCTTCACCGGAGGTCGCAACGAGCTCTTCTGTGTCTTCCGGAGCTTCTTCTGCAGCTGTCTCTGCCGGAGCAGCTTCGCCCGGGATAAGAGCACGCATTGAA
>JAFQVE010000412.1 GCA_017408185.1 Oscillospiraceae bacterium
CTGGGTTGACGGGATAATAATAGATTCGTGCTGTCCGACGGGCGAAGTATCTACATATCAGGAGAGTCTTGCTGCGAATGTGGCAGGCAGAAACGTTCCGGTCGTTACGCTTGAAACGCCGTTTAACCACAAAAATCTCGGCGTGATAACTTTCGATGAAGTCAAGTTTACCGATGAGGCAATTGAATATTTGATAAGTCTCGGACATAGGGAGATAGGAATTCTTCTCGGTCCGGAGCATATTCCGATGTATACCAATAACATAAAAGGCATCGAAGCAGCATTTGAGCGCCACGGAATGGAGCTTTTGCGCGAAAATATTATGATTGGCGATTATTTTGCCGAGAGCGGATATACCGCAGTAAAGAAAGCACTTGCAGGCGGCGCACAATGGAGCGCGATATTTTCTGCAAACGACCAGATGGCAATCGGTGCGATAAAAGCAATCAAAGAGGCAAATCTATCAATCCCGGATGATGTATCGGTAATCGGGGTTGACGGAATTTACGTTACTACGCTTATTGATCCTCCACTAACGACGGTGGAGCTTCCAAGATTTGATATGGGCTATCGTGCGGGTGAGCTTCTTATGGAAATGATAAACAGGAGCTCGCACACGGGTAAGCATATTGAGATGGAAGGAAAAATGATAATAAGAAAATCTACGGAAAAATCAGTGCGGGAGGATTGGGTTCTCACCGGCTGGTAAGGTCCGGAGAGAATTCAAGGAGGAAAAAATGAATAAACCGCAAATCAGCAAAGAAACTTACTTTAAAAGAGTGAAAAAGATGCAGGAGCTTGCACGTGAAAACGGCTATGACGTTATTATCATAGCAGCAGACGAGGCAGAGCCTGCAAATGTCCGATACTTCACGGGTTATGTTCCGGTGTTTGAGACAACTGCAATTATGATTCCGGCAGAGGGCGATGCAACACTCCTTATCGGTCCGGAGAGCGAGGCGCTCACGAAGAAAACGGCTCAGATTGCAAAGTATGAAAAGCTTCTGGAATTCCGCGAAACATCTGACCCGGAGTATCCGGATATTAAGTATTCCACCTTTGCAGAGCTTATTGCTGCGCTTAAAAATATAAAGCGTATCGGTATAATCGGCGCAAATGTTATGACCGTTCAGGTATATCTCGGAATACTTGAGGGGGCAAACGGCGCGGAAATAGTCCTGTGTGACGAGCTTCTCCGCTCTATGCGTATGATAAAAACGCCGGAGGAAATTGCAGTTATGCGCTACACCGCACAGATTGCACAGCGTGGCTTTGAGCGCGCTATCGGCAATATTGCACCGGGAATGACAGAGCATCAGGTAATTGCAGAGTTTACCCACGCGATTATGAAAGAGGGTGCTGAATGCACGGGATTCCCGTTCTGGTGCGTATCGGGCAGCAACTCCAATCAGGCAATAGGCAAATCTTCGTATAAAAAAATCGAGAAAAACGAAATCGTTCAGATAACGATGGGTGCTTCCTACGACGGATATGTGGCAAGCTTCGGCAGACCGATTTCCTTTGGCAAGCCCTCAAATGCAAAAGCGTACGAACTCCTGAATGTCGGTCTTGAGGCAAACAAGCTTACGCATAAGCTTCTTGCTCCCGGCATCCGTGCCTGTGATATCGTTGACAAGGTTCACGGCTATGTCCGCGATGCGGGTTATGGTGAATATATTGTTTACGGTCCCGGTCACGGCACGGGTATGATGGAATGTGAATATCCGTTTATCGAGAGTACATCGGACTACATAATTCAGCCGGGAATGACCTTCGCAGTAGATACCTTCCTCGGCGGACCGGATTTCGGTATGCGCTATGAGGATGCCGCGGCAGTTACCGAAACGGGCGAGGAACAGCTCTC
>JAFQVE010000413.1 GCA_017408185.1 Oscillospiraceae bacterium
ACGAAGTGGCCGAGAGCGTAGGTATGCTTATGCTCAACCATCTTCGGGTTTCCTGTTGTTCCCGAGGAGAAGAACATAAGTGCAGGCTCACTGCCTGACGGAGTTTCGTCGCTTCTCTCGAAATTGCTTGAATACATCTGATATTCGCTGTCAAAATCGTGCCAGCCATCGCGCTTGCCGCCGACGAGAACGAGAGTCTTGACACTCGGGCATTTCTTTGCAGCTGCTTCTGCAATCTCCGCTGTGCCGTCATCCGCTGTACATACGATTGCTTTTACATTCGCTGCTTCATAGCGGTATACAAAGTCGTGATCCTTGAGCTGATGTGTTGCAGGGATTGCAACGGCGCCGAGCTTATGAAGAGCTACCATTGAGAACCAGAACTGATAGTGGCGCTTGAGAACGAGCATAACCCTGTCGCCCTTCTCGATTCCGAGAGACTTAAAGTAGTTTGCACATCTTGCACTCTCGCGCTTGATATCTTCAAAGGTGAATCTTCTCTCTGTTAAATCCTTTGCAACGTGAAGCATTGCAAGCTTTGTCGGATTCTTCTTTGCGATTTCATCAACAACGTCAAAGCCGAAGTTGAAGGATTCTGTGTTCTGGAACTCGACCTTTTCAAGAACACCCGGTTCGCTCTCCGTGCATTTTACAAACTTGTCGCAAACAAGGCTTGTCGTCGGGCGGAGCGAAACGACGCTCTCAAGAACCTCATCCGCATTTGCGTCCTCACCGGGGAGAACAACTGCACAGAAGGTGCAGTCCTCGCCGCCTACGGCAATCATACCGTGTGGTGTTGAGCTGTTATAATAGATGCTGTCGCCCTCGTTAAGCACTTCGGTGTGTTCACCCACCTGAACCTTGAGCGATCCGCTGATAACAAGGTCAAACTCCTGACCGCTGTGCTTTGTGAGATGGATCGGCTTATGCTGAAGCTCTTCGGAATATTCATATCGCACCCAATGCGGCTCTGCGATCTTATTTTTAAACTTCGGAGCAAGGTTCTGAATCGTGATACCCTCTTCCTTCGCAGTCTCCTGACCTTTGCCCTTACGGGTTACTGTGTAGGAAGAAAGATGTGCACTCTTTCCCTCCAAAAGCTCTGTAAGCTCCATATCAAATGCCAGTGCACACTTGTGAACGAAGGCAAAAGGCATATCTGCCGCTCCGTTCTCATATTTTTCGTACTCTTCAAGTGTTACTTCGGTTTTCTTTGCCATTTCCTCAACACTTAATCCCATTACATCGCGCATTTCACGGATTCGGGATGCCACCTCATTAAGCTGATTAAGCGTTTTCTGTGTGCTCATTGGAAATTCTCCTTTCAAATTAAAAATATAAAATTTCTAATTGAATAACAAAGACTCGTCTCAAAGCTTTTTACTTCTTTGAGACGAGCCGAATAAACTATATCCGATACCCGCGGTACCACTCAAATTGCACTTATCGTGCCACTCAGGCTCTAACAAGCCTTATGCATTAACGCAGCAATCACGGAAAGCATCTACTCGTTCTTCTTTGGGAACTTTCGGGCTTTCGGCTCAGAAGTGATAGGTTTTAAAAAGAACTCCGCTATCGGGATCACAGCACCCCCGACTCTCTGAAAGTTTTGTTACTTTTCCGTCTTCGTCATAGCCTTTGCTATTCAATTTTGTTGATATTATACTCCTGTGATTTTCATTTGTCAAGAGTTTTTTTGAAAAATTTTCCCGCCTGTTCTATCGCACAAAACGGTGCCGTCCGCTTCCGAGCGTCAAAGCGTCCTCACCCGGCAAATCAAGCCTTGCGGTTACACCCTCCGGCAGTTCTATATCATAACATACATATGCATTTTCATAATACCACTTTACACCTATTTCGCCATATGAAGTTTTAATACGCCCTTCCGCAAATCCTATTTCTTCCAATGGATGCGGAACGATCCCAACCTCTTTGTATCCGGGTTTTATCGGCTTTATTCCCACAGCGACACCAAAAATCCAGTCAAACACGGCTCCATACGCATAGTGATTGAACGAATTCATATCCGCGCTCCAGAAGCTGCCGTCTTCCTTGATGCCATTCCAATGCTCCCACATCGTTGTTGCACCGTGATTTATCGGATACAACCACGACGGACTTTCTTCACGAAGAAGAAGTCTATATGCAACATCCGTGTATCCGTTCTCAGACAGCGCGTGAAGTATGTGTGGTGTTCCGAGAAATCCGCAGGTATTGCAGCCCCCGTTTTCCGCTATAAGCTCAACGAGCCTTTTTGCAAAATATGCCCTGTCCTTTTCCTCGCAAAGCCCAAAGCGCAGTGCCAGCACATATGCAGTCTGGGTTTCAAGAATTGGCTCGTCATCAGCGTTTTCCCGATTATCCGAAACAAGATGCAGCTTTCCGTCTTTTAAATATTCAGCCCTGAATGCTGAAATAATTTTCTCATAAAGCTTCTCATATTCCGATACCTCTTCACCGAGCACCTTTCCTGCTTTTATAAGAATTGATGTGGAATGTGCAAAAAACGCACTCGCAATGAAATGCGTCGGAGTAAGCCCTTTATATTCATCCGGATTTCCGTCAAGCGCAAGCCAATCGCCGTAGTGCTCGCCGGAAGTCCACAAATATTTGCAGCCACTTTCCTTCCGCATATATTCAACCCAGTTCTTCATCATCGGATAATGCTCTCGCAGGAGAGCTTTATCCCCATAAGCAAGATAGAGCTCCCACGGGATTATACAGGCGGCATCGCTCCAGCCGGTAGCCGGATGAATATCTTCGAGATTCCTTCTGCAATTCGGAACAATATCTCCTATCGCTCCGTCATCGCGTTGCTCTTCAGCCATATCGCCAAGCCATTTTGTAAAGAACCGCTTCACATCGTAATTTATCATTGCAGTCGGCGCAAACACTTGTGCATCTCCCGTCCAGCCAAGGCGCTCATCGCGCTGAGGACAGTCTGTAGGAACATCGAGAAAATTGGATTTCTGCCCCCATAGAATATTACGGTAAAGCTGATTTATTTTTTCGTTGCCGCAAGAAAAGTCCCCTGTCCTTTTCATATTGGAATAAACTGCAATCGCGCTAAAGCATCCGGGATCAATCTCTTCAAACGGATACTCAGCAAGTCGCACATATCTGAAACCCTGAAAGCAAAATCGCGGCTTGAATACATCGTTTTCACCGCTGAGAATATATACGTTTTCATTCCTCGCCGAGCGCATATTGTCCGTATAGAAATTACCGTCAGAATCAAGCACCTCGGCATGGTGCACAACAATTTTCCCACCGCGCTCTCCGCGGATTTTTATTTCCACATAGCCCGTGAGATTCTGCCCGAAATCAAGAACAACCTCACCTTCAGGAGTATGAATAAGCCCACACGGCGAAAGGCGTTCATGCTCAACAATAAGCTCCCCGACACTGGGGATGAGCTTTGTTTCAAAATCCGACACCTTGGCTTTTCCGAGCAGCTTTTCAGATGCCGTCATATCCACGGTCTCACCGTGATACATTTCCGAAAAGGTTACTTTTGAAGTGTATACATCCCACGAATCATCCGTAAACAGGTAATCTTCCGCACCATCTGTATATGTAATATGCAGATTTGCAATTACAAGCGGTTGCTTTGTCTGATACGGATACGGATTTGTTAACCCGACACTTCCGACAGCCCATCCGCGCCCAAGCTCAATCTCAACGGTGTTATCATCACACAGAAAATCCGTGATGTCATACTCACGGTATTGAACCCTCTTGCCATAGCTCGTCCAGCCCGGTGCAAAAACATCATTTCCTATTCGCTTTCCGTTTATGTATGCATAGAAAATCCCTATAGCAGAAACCTGTACAACACATTTTTTCACATGTTTTTCGCAGCAAAAATCACGATGAAATTTCACCACTGCAGCATCGGTATCAATCGGAGCTTTTATCCAGCTTGCGTTTTTTATCATAAAAGCACGCCCTTTCACTCCGATTATATCACGCATTTTTTCACATATCAATCATGAATTCTTTTTCTCAGCATCACGAAATATATTTATTTGGTTATAGAATTCATACAAAAAGAGTGTTTACAAGACAAACGCCTCGCACAAACCTTTATAGCTTTCCGAGAGAAGTGAAATTTCACTTCCTGTCCAGAAAATGTTTCCGCCGAGGTTTCTGTATCTCGGAATGAGGGTTTTATCGTCCACAAAGCTTCCGCAGGAGATTTCTTTCTCATTGCAGATCGAAAATACCTTTCCGATAAACTCTGTCATTTTATCGCTCATAATATCAAGCGGAGTTTCAAGCATAATTGATGCGTCATACGGACCTATGAGCACTCCTGAAACCTCACTTTTATATTTTCCGAGGATTTCAGGAAGAACAGACAATCCCTCCTCCGATTCCATCTGAACAAAAAGAAGGCGATTATTGTTATATTTTCCGACACTCCCCTCGTCCTCACGGCGGAGGTTTGAAAAGCCACCACAGCCTTTTCTTCCTCTCGGGAAATATCGCATTGCGCGGATTGCGGTTTCTACCTGCGAAATGCTTTCAACACGCGGAATTATGATTCCGTCCGCGCCCATATCAAGAGTTTTTGAAATAAGATGCGGAATACAATCGGGAATTCTGACAATGCCCGGAAGGTCGCAAAGTCTGCAGGTGCGGAGAAGCGTCTCCGCACTCTCTACAGATAATGTTCCGTGTTCGAGATCAAGAACAACCGCATCAAACGGAAAACGTGAAATAACCTCAATTATGCCGCTCCAGCCTATGTTTCCGAGGTTTGTCGTGAGAACCTCCTCGCGCGCGGCTATTTTTCTTTTAAGCTCTTCAAATCTGCTCATAGCTCTTCCTCACAGTGATTCCACAAATTCACGCATTCTCGAAAGCCCTTCAACAAGGTCTTCTTCCGAGAGCGCATATGACATCCTTATGTGCCCTGCTCCGTTTTCACCAAAGCCCGACCCCGGAGTTGTTGACACCCTCTTTTCAAGAAGGAGTCTTTCGCAGAACTCATCATCGGAAAGTCCCGTTCCGCGGATATCGACAAAGGCATAGAATGCCCCCTGAAGCGCTGGGCAGGAAAGCCCCGGGATCTTATTTATTCCCTCAAGCAGAATATTCCGGCGCTTTTCAAAGGATTTCACCATATTCTTCACTGCATCCTGCGGTCCGCGGAGAGCTTCAACTGCGGCATACTGTGCAAATGTTGTCGGGCTTGCGAGCGTATTTTCATTTATGCGGAGCATTGCGTTTATAATCTCTGCAGGACCCATCGCATAGCCTATTCTCCACCCTGTCATTGCATAGGATTTTGAGAAGGAGTTGCAGAGAACCGTTCTCTCGCGCATACCTTCAAACATCACGGGGCTCACAAACTCCGTATCGTCATAGATTATATGCTCATAAACCTCGTCACTTATGAGGATGAGATCATATTTTATGCAGAGCTTGCAGAGCTTTTCCATTGTCGCTCTATCCATAACTCGCCCCGTCGGGTTTGAGGGTGAGTTGAGGATTATCGTCTTTGTCTTATCGGTTATATAGCCTTCAAGCTTATCAACATCATACATATAGTTGCTCGATGCATCAACAGGCACACGGACAGCAACGCCGAGCTCCATAAGCGGATGGTGAAAATGGTTGCACCAATAAGGATCGGGAACAATCACCTCATCGCCCGGGTTTATAAGCGCTTCACTTGCGGCTCGGAGTGCATTCATTCCTCCTGCCGTTATGAGAATTTCCGTCTCAGGGTCATATTTTACTCCATGAGTTTCAACCGTTCTCTCGGAAATCGCCTCACGAAGCTCAAGGACACCCTGATTTGCGGCATAGCCTGTCTTGTGTTCTGCAAGTGCCTTTTCGCAAGCACGAACGATATTTTCGGGTGTGTGGAAATCGGGTTCACCGACTGTAAACGATATAACATCACTGAGCGTTTTTTCAAGCTCATACATTTTCCTTATTTTAGTTCTGCCGACGCTGTTTGCACGGCGCGAGATGAGATTTTCTTTCACAGCAATCATTCCTTTCTTTGCCTTTGATTATAAAACAAACTCATCATTCTGTCAATAGATTGTTCAACAATCTTACAATTTATCTTGAAGTTTTCCATTTAGGATGATATAATAATTATATACACCTCATCAGTCACCTGCGGTGACAGCTTCCCCTCAAGGGGAAGCCCAGCGTGTCGAAAAACTTTCGACACGCTGACGGGCTGTCCAAAAAGGCGTGAGATTGGCAGAATAGAACCCGAAGGTGTATATGAATACTCCGAGGGATGCCTTCGGGCAAAACAAGCGGAAAATCCCTTGAAACTCGATGTTTCAAGGGATTTTGTCAAACTTTGATTCAAACGCAAAAGTTGCGGGCGGATAATATCCGCCCCT
>JAFQVE010000414.1 GCA_017408185.1 Oscillospiraceae bacterium
CGACCAGATTATTGACCTTTACGCAAACGGAATCACCAACGTCCATGTATACTCCATGAACAAGCCGGATATCGCAGAAAAAATTCAGAGCAACCTCTCGGATATCCTCGGAAAATAGATATGGAAGTAATAACAAAAGCTTTTTGCGCACCGGTTATAAACGAGTGCGAAGCTCTCCGCTATGCCGGATGCTCCGGAGAAAACGATGAAATGCTTGAACTTTTTCACAGCTGTGTGGACGAAGCAGAGTCTCTTTTAAAATACAATGTGTGTTATTGCGTACTCAATGCGAAAATACAGGGTGACCTATGCGATTTCGGTCACTTTTCGGTACGGTCCGAAAAGCTTGCAAAAAACCTTTACGGTTGTGAACATGTTCTTCTTTTTTGTGCGACCGTGGGCACAGCGCTCGACCGTCTTATCGCAAAGTACGTGCGGCTTTCCCCGGCACGGGCGGTTATGCTTCAGGCACTGGGCACGGAACGTGTTGAATCACTCTGTGATATATTCTGCGAGGATTTTGGAATCGATAACAGCGTAGTTTTAAAGCCGCGTTTTTCGCCGGGCTACGGAGATCTTTCGCTTGATACCCAAAAAGATATTTTTTCAGTTTTAAACTGTCCGAAAAACATCGGTGTTTATTTAAACGACAGTCTTTTGATGTCTCCGTCAAAGTCGGTGACAGCTTTTGCGGGGATAGGAGGAAATATATGAACTTTTCAGAATTTTTAAGGAATAATATTGTTTATCTCGACGGCGGTATGGGAACGCTTCTTCAGGCAAAAGGACTGCTTCCCGGCGAGCTTCCCGAGCGTTGGAACATAGCTCATCCTGATATCATATGCGATATCCACAAGGCATATTTTGATGCGGGAAGCAACGTTGTTACCGCAAACACCTTCGGTGCCAATGCGCTGAAGTTTGACGATGCCGAGCTTGAAGAAATAATCAGTGCCGCACTTTCAAACGCGCGTCGTGCAAGAAAAGAAAGCGCTTCCTCCTGGGAAAAATTCATTGCGCTGGATATCGGTCCTTCCGGCAAGCTTCTTTCTCCGCTCGGTGACCTTGATTTTGAAGATGCAGTAAAGCTTTTTGCAAAAACCGTGCGTCTCGGCGCAAAACACGGTGCAGACCTTGTTATAATCGAAACGATGAACGACAGCTACGAAACAAAGGCGGCTCTTCTTGCAGTAAAGGAAAGCTGTGACCTACCCGTTATCGTCTCAAATGCTTACGGCGCAGACGGAAAGCTTATGACCGGCGCAGCACCCGCGGCAATGGTGGCTCTGCTTGAAGGTATGGGTGCCGACGTTATCGGTGCAAACTGTTCTCTCGGCCCGCGCGAGCTTCGCGGTGTTATGGAAGAGCTTCTTGCCGTTGCATCTGTTCCTGTTGTTTTCCAGCCGAATGCAGGGCTTCCGAAATCACTCAACGGTAAAACCGTTTTTGATGTTGATGCAGAAGAATTTTCCGACGTGGTTGCAGAGCTTATAAGGCTCGGCGTGCGCGTTGCCGGCGGATGCTGCGGCACAACGCCTGAATATATAAAAAAGGTCGTAGAAAAAACGAAGGGTCTCGCGCCCGTCGCAGTTGCCGACAAAAATCTGACTGTCATTTCATCGTATACCCACGCAGTAACGCTCGGAAACGAGCCGATTCTCATCGGCGAGCGCATCAACCCCACAGGAAAAAAACGCTTTAAGCAGGCACTTCTTGAGAACGATATGAACTATATTCTTGCAGAAGGTGTAAATCAAGAGGAGCGCGGCGTTCATGTTCTTGATGTCAACGTAGGTATTCCGGATATCGACGAAAAAAGAATGCTTACAGATACGGTATGCGAGCTTCAGGCGATACTTAACTTGCCTTTACAGATTGATACTTCAGATACCGAGGCTATGGAAAGCGCGCTTCGCCGTTATAACGGAAAAGCGATGATTAATTCCGTCAACGGCAAAGAGGAGAGCATGAAAGCTGTCTTCCCGCTCGTGAAGAAATACGGCGGTGTCGTCGTTGCGCTGACGCTCGATGAAAACGGGATTCCCGAAACGGCAGACGAACGCTTTGCAATTGCTGAAAAAATCCTTTCTGTTGCGGAAGACTACGGAATTGCAAAAAAGGATATTGTCTTTGACACCCTTGCTATGACGATAAGCGCGGATCCTTCTGCCGCGCTCACAACGCTCCGCTCTCTCAAACGTATAAAGAACAAGCTTGGAG
>JAFQVE010000415.1 GCA_017408185.1 Oscillospiraceae bacterium
ACGGTCTATGATTTTATACCGGACGGTACAACTCTTAAGAAGACAACTTCAATAGATCCCACACTTACCGGACGCGACTGGTATTCGGTAAACACGCGGAACTGGAAGGGCTTTGATGTTTCCGATAATATAAAGCAGTTTTTTGATAAAGAAAAGCAATCAATAATTCTTTCCAATTTTGGAAGTGAAATAACGTGGACGAGAAGTGATATAATTTCGGGGGCAAAGGCACCGTATGATGCAATAAGCGGCGGAAGCCTCAGATTGCTGCAAGGAATGCCCGTAGGGCTTTTATTCCAGCCGGCTTTGAAATGGACAGATAAGATTGATCCGGCAGAGGGAAGCACAAAGATAAATGCGGCATATCAGGGACAGCTGGGAGATGCATGGTTTGCCTTAAAGCTTGATGCACCGGAGACCCGCGGGACGCACGAGCTTACATTCAAATTTGCAAGTACAGTGGTACCGCCGAGCTGTGATATCTTTTTTGCACTCTATGAAGCAGGCGAGGATTCCGGCAGCTATTATATGCAGGATATAAACAGAGTTTTCTCGGGAAGCATTACGCCTGCTGCACCGCCCACTATCGAAGGACTTGATATCGGCGAAGCCACGCACTATATTTTGGTTGTGCGATTAAACGGTGCGAATGTGAACAACAAGCTTCAGCTTGCGAATATCAAGCTCAGAAAGAAGCTTGGAAAGCTTCAGAGTGCCGTGGCTACACTTGATGAAAGCAGCCTGACTGCCGGAGAATATACATATGCTTCCGTTTCTGCGCTTGATACGCTCGGAGAAGCTTTTGCTCTTGATAATGCGGAGATAACATATAAAAGCTCCGATAGCCGCATCGCTGATGTTGATGAAAAAACAGGCGAGGTATATGCAAAGCGCGGCGGAGAGTGTGAGATATATGCCGAGATTTCCGCAGGCGGCGTTAGAATCACAAGCGCGGGAGCACCGCTTTCTGTCACAGCGCCTGCAGATGCGGAAAGCCTTCCTGACGAGATTTTGGCAGGCTTTGCGCTCGGATATATTGAGGTGGGAACTTCAAATTTCCTGAAGGTAACCGATGCCGACGGAAATCCGCTCGGAGGAAATATTGAGCTTACCTATGAGATTGACGATGACGAAATCCTTGCAGAGGACGATGGAAAATTCACGGCTCTCAAAATGGGTCGTGCAGATGTAACGGTCACGGCAAGCCTCGGTGATGATGAGATAAGCAAAACGGTTTCCGTTGCCGTTGTCGGCGAAAATCTCTTCACAAGGCACGGGGTGCGTCACGGTGAATTTGAGCGGGGCGTATATTTCAATGACAACTCTTATAATGGTCTGAAGGTTACTCAGGCGTTGTGGCAAGCTACCAGAAATTTGACTCGAGATACGTTTGATTATGAGTTTTTAGATACGAAATCAGAAATCACCGGCAAGAAGACACGCATCTTAAAGCTTGTTGTAGATGATAAGCCGAATCTTGAGCCTACGGGCATAAAAATTATACGAATTGAGCAAGCGAACCTTTATAACAACGGAGAAAATGAAGAAGCTCACAACGGGCTTATAAACATGGAGATCGGGAAAATCTATGAATTTACGGGACTTGCAAAGATTCAGAATGTAAAAACTTTTCCCGAGATACTTATAAACCCGTTTTATTATAAGCGCACGGGAACAGCTGTTACAAGCTATGACCAAGCAACATGGCAGATATGGGAGGAAACTGAGGGAGATAAGCCGTGGACGATCTTCGGAACTGATCCCATATATGTCAACTGGGATGCAGAAGGCATGGCATGTGATGCCACTATTCTTACAAGGGTGACGAATTCTCTCGGTTCGGAAATGCTGCTTTCAAACCTCGCGTTTCACGAGGTGACCTTTGATAAAGTGAATTTCCTGCCGGAAAAGAGCTTTGAAGGCGCTAAGACCTTTGATACCTTCAAAACAACAGCGGTGGCAATATCCGGAACAGGCAAAGAAATTGTACCGGGCGACCCGGCTAAACTGTTTGCTTTTAAGTATTCGACATCTGACCCATTGGTTGCAACAGTCGACGACTACGGCACAATCACGGCAGTTGGCAACGGCGAATGCGAAGTCTATGCCGATCTGACGATTGGCGGTGTACCGCAGAGGGGTGTTATATCTGTTTCCCTTTCGGGACTTGACGTTAAGCTTAATGAGGTCGTGGCAGAGGCACCGGAGACTCTTGAGGTCGGTGCAAGCGCAGACGTATCGGTAACTTGCTATGACACAACAGGCAGCGAAGTGGATATGAGCGCGGCAGGGAATATGCTTCTTTATGAGAGTGAAAACCCTGCAGTGGCAGCAGTTGACGAAAACGGAAAAATTACGGCAAAAGCGTCGGGAACAACACTTATTACAGTGTACGCCGTGAGCGGGGACGCGACGAAAAGAACAAGCTTTACACTGCGCGTAACGGACGGGACTCCTCTTGAGCGTGTTGTAATAAGCGGAGAACCGAGAGTTGAAGTGGGCTTTTCAACAAAGCTTTCAGCAAGGGCATATCATACAAGCGGTAAGGAAAGCTTTATTGACGGCGTGGAGTGCACACTCAGCTTTTCACTTGCAAATCCAGAGGACGCAAAAATACTCGATGTCTCTGCAGACGGCAT
>JAFQVE010000416.1 GCA_017408185.1 Oscillospiraceae bacterium
TATTATCAATGATTCTTGCAATCGCAATGCTCCTGTCCCTTCTGCCGACAATCCCGCTTGCATCGGCAACAGAAACTCCCACAGAGTTTACTGTTGATTTTGCGGCATATACATCAACCTTCCCGGATAAGAATAAAGGTACTAAGGACGACAGATGGTATATCTTCGCAGGAGATGACATATACGGTGAAAACTGGAAGATTATCACGGATAAAACCGTATCAACTATCTTCAGCGGAACAACAAAAACCGCAGTACAGCATTATACCACATATCTTCCGATTAACGTGACTGCCGACTATGCAGCAAATGGCTGGGATACGCTCGCAATTGAGGTAACGGCGCCGTCGGCAGGAATGTATACAGTTGATGTTATCGGCAGAAGCTCCGGATCAGGCGTTGATTTCAGTGCATCGGTAAATGACACGGACATTGGCGAATGGAGTCTTCTTGCTGATAAGACCGGTGTAAAAGCAGGTGGTGAGGTAACATTAGCCTCCGCAGTTCCTGTTGTGCTTGAAAAAGGTGCAAACACTGTGAAAATTAAGCAGACGGTGGGTCAAAACGGATATTTCGGATTTAATTTCACTCCCTTTGCCGGACTTGGCGAAGTTAGCATCAGTGCCGAATCTTCGGAGCTTGTTGCCGGCGATGAGGAGGGTCTTGCTTTAACCGTTTCTGCAAAAGATGCAGACGGTAAGGTAATATCCCTCGACAACGCAAGCATAACGTATAAAAGCTCTGATGAAGCGGTTGCAACTGTTTCGCAGAAGGGTGTTGTTATGCCTGTTGCACAGGGCAACGTAAAAATCACAGCAACAGTAACGCTTGGCGGAGTTACGAAGGAAGCCGAGTTCGCAATCACCGTTTTACCGGCAGGTCCGAAGGTTGCAAAGGAATTCATTCTTGACTTCACAAAGGTAGACACGTCGACTCTTGATGGTCAGTATGCAAAGGTCAACGGCGTTGCGAAAGGTCCGAACTGGAGCATTATTACGAAGGTGGCAGAAGGTTCGAATATCTTTAATAAGACCAAGCGCATCAGATTCTACCTGAATTCTTACCTCCAGCTTGGTATTTATGCGGCAGACTTAAATGAAGGTTACGACACTGTGCTTATAGACTTTGATGTTCCTGCAGACGGAACTTACTATATCACGGGTCTTTTCAGAAGAAATACGGCAGGTGGCTACGGCGATATTTATATCGACGGCAATAAAATCTGCACTTATGATTTCTATAATTCTGCAAATGCAGACGTGACTGCAGACGTTTCAAAAACTCCCGTAGCACTTACCGAAGGTACTCACAGATTAAGACTTACGGGAAGATTTTCTCAGGTAGACACACACGCATATGTAAATATTTTCAATTTGACGTTTACTCCGCTTGGTGAATTTAGCGGAGCGGAGCTTTCCCTTGATAAGAATTATATCCTTCTTTCTGATACGGACGGAGAAAAGCTTTCGGTAAATGCTATCTATGAAAGTGGTTGTAAAATAGAAGCAAATAATGTTGGTGAAGTAACTTTTGAAAGCCTTAATACGGATGTTGCAACCGTAACGGCTGACGGAACTGTTATCCCGGTTTCTGAAGGTGAGGTTACAATCAAGACAACCGTAACAATCGGTGAAGTAACAAAAGAAGCTGTTATTACACTTACAATCTCAAAAGAACCGCTCTATAAGAGCTTCAAGGTTGATTTTGCCCAGGTAGATACAACTCAGCTTGTTGATGGTCAATATCTCAACAGAACTGCAACTGCAGTCGGTCCGAACTGGCAGGCTGTAAGCAATAAAAATACATCAACTCTTCTTGGTGCAAACAACCGCGTAAGATTCTATTCTGCCGGATTTGTGCAGATGAGCATATATTCAAGCGACCGCGAAAACGGACGTGATACGCTTGTTGTAAACTTCACAGTGCCGGAAGACGGAGTTTATGACGTAACCGGAAAATTCCGCACCGGAACGTCGGGTGGATACGGAGATATTTATATTGACGGTGTAAAGCATTGCAGATATGACTTTTATGCTGATGCAGTTGAGACTGTGGATGTTCTGATAAATTCAGAACCCCTTGCTCTCACAAAGGGTGAGCACCAGTTCAAGTTTACGGGAAGTCTCTCAAGCGCAGAGTCCCGTTCGGACATATTCATCTATGATTTCACGTTTACGGAAGAGGGCATACTTGATTCTGCAAAGCTTGCTTACGATAAGAGATATATTCTTCTTTCTGAAACAAACGGCGCAAAGCTCGACCTTTCTGCAAAATACGTTGGCGGACGTGCTGTTGACGTAGCAAAGGACGCAGTGGTTTCGTTTAAGAGCTCCGATGAAGCAATTGCAACCGTTTCTCAGGACGGTGTTGTTTTCCCGGTTTCGGAGGGCAGCGTTGTTATAACAGCAACTGTAAACGTTGGCGGAATCATCAGAGAAGCAGAGCTTCCGCTTAAGATATCGGCAGAAGCTATTTATGAGAATTTTGATATTGATTTCACGTTAGTTGACAGAGACAAACTTGATGACTCGGATGGAAGAGTAAACAGAAACGGAACTGCAATAGGTCCTAACTGGAGCCTCGTAACAGACAGAAACGTTTCAACTGTCTTCGGTGCGAATAATCGTGTAAAATTCTATGCGACATACCTTCAGTTCTTTTTGTCCGCCAATGACGTAAATAACGGTCGTGACAGAGCTGTTGTAAAGTTCGATGTAGGCGTTGATGCATTGTATGATATTGAGCTTTTCGGAGGAGTAAGCGCCAGCGGAGGCCTTGCAGAGTTCTATATCGATAACAAATACGTCGGTGAGTATGATTTCTATTCCGAAATAACGGATACCACAGGTGCTCGCGGAAGACTCAGAGCAGTAGAGCTCTCCAAGGGTACGCATACATTGACTGTAGTTGTAAAGCCGAGCTCGGGAACAAGCGCATATGTTGTTCTTTCAAAATTGAGCTTTGAGGAAATTGATGCATTAAGCCCGATTGCTAAAGTTGGTGCTGAAACGAGCAGAGATTCCATTGCTCAGGGCGAAAGTGAACCGTACAGCATTTATATTCTCCATGAAGACGGCGTAAGATATTATGCAAAGCCGTCTCTCAAAGGAGAAAAGGACATAAGCGTTTCTCTTTCAAGTGACACACCGGAAATCGCAAGTGTTTCCGATGGATTTATAAAAGCATTGAATCCCGGAAATGCAGAGTTTACAATCTCCGGCGATATTGCAGGTGTTACTGTTCCGAATGGCGAATTCGAAATTACCGTTAACGAGAATACATATGACCATCCTGAACTTGATGTGGTCTACGATCTCTTCTATGAAGGCGGAACTACCGAGATATCTGCGGCGGCTTATCTTTCCGATGGTTCAAAGATATTTGATCGCGATATAACATATCATTTCGCATCTGATAACACAGAGGTCGCATCCATCGATGGAAATACAATGTCTACGTTAAAAGAAGGCGAAGCCACCATCACGGCTTATGTAACCTTCAACGGAATTGAAAAAACAGTATCAAAGAAAATCAAGGTTGTTCCTGTTTCTCTTGAAAGGATAGAAGCACATACGGAAGATAATATTGTTTCGTCGATTGATAAAGATGGTTCTCAGATTGTTGTTAAGGGAATAAACAACGACGGAAGCGAAGGAAATATTGACGGGGCAACGTATGTCTATGAAAACCTCACTCCTGACCTTATTGATTTAAGCGAAGACGGAAAAGTATTTTCAATAGCTCGTGGTGCAGCACAGGTAAAGGTTATAATGACTCTTGGCGGACTTTCTTTTGAATGCATCGCAGATGTCATTTCAAGCTCACAGAAAACAGAACCTACTTTGTATACATATGAGATGCGTCAGAATGCTCTCTATAATATTTCAAAATACGATTGGGCAAAGAGCAGTAAAGATTCTGCTGTAAGAGATGCTGAATATTGGGTAGAGAATTTAGAAGCGGTTTATGACTCTATTATGTATGAAGGCATACCGAGAGCTTATTCTATCGGTTTGCACGACAGTCCTGACGATTTCGACTACAAGTGTGCATATTGTCAGGAAGACGTCAGAAATCATGCAACTTCGTACGGTTGGAAAACAAATCCGCTCGTGCGTCCATTCAAGATTCAGTGTCCTGCATGTAAGAGATTTTTTCCATCAAACGACTTCGAAAGCTTCTATAAGCTTGGACTTGATCAGAAGCGACAGTTTGATCGCACTCGTGCGCTTGAGGCACATCGCGCAATGCTTCTCGAAAAGGGAGAGATTCTTCCGGAACTTGAAATTTCCGAGGAAAGAAGAACCGCTATAGATTCAGGTCTTGCACTCACAAAAGAAGAACGCGCGTACTATGGCTACGGCAAAGGATATCTCAAAAACAATACATATCGTGATGCAGTAAATGACGGCGTAATGCTTCTTGATCATGTGTATGATTCAGCCGGCAATATCGTTAAAGAAGGTGTTCTTCTCGCAGAAGAAGATCTCGATACCTACGCTGTTGACGATGGTATGGGATGGAATATCGGATTAACTGCTGATAGTGGTATTCCGATAATGAAGACATTTATTCCGTTCTACCACCATGCGATGTATAGCATAAACGGATCTGTTTATCTCACAAAAGCTCTCCCGGCTCTTATGGATGCATATCTCTATACAGGCGACATCAAGTACGGAAGAGCAGGTGCAATCCTCATCGACAGAATTGCAGACGTATTCCCGAGCTTTGACCTTACACAGTGGGTTGAGTATCAGAACTCACACGGTGGCAGAAACACCGGAAAGATTTTAGGTGCTATCTGGCAGAGTGGTCTTGCTGAAACTTTCATAAAATCATATGATGCATTTTATCCGGCAATGGATGACCCGTATGTAATTCAGTTCCTTTCAAAGAAGGCGGCAGAATTCGGATTGGAGAACCCGAAACTTACGGGTGATATGATTCGTGAAAACTGCGAAAACGGAATTGTTCGTGAGTCGTTTAAAGGTGCAAAGGAAGATAAAATCCAGGGTAACTTTGGTATGCACCAGATGGTGGTCACTTGCGCTGCCGTTGCTCTCGATACATTCCCCGAAACTCAGGAAATGCTTGATTGGCTTATGGCGAGATCAAGTACCGGCAAAACGACTGTTTCCAATTATGGCGTTTATGTTGATGGTGTATATAAACCGCGAACATTCGGCGTTTACACATCAAATACCGGCGGTGAGATAGGAATCTACCTTGTAAACCAGGTTGACCGAGACGGTTTCGGTTACGAAATCGGTGCAAGCTACAACCAAAGCTGGCTTAATAATATAAGTGACCTTGCAGATATTCTTTATCGCTATAAGGGTTATAACGGAACGGATTTTTATGAGCATCCGAAGTTTAAGAAGATGTTCAACACAATCTATCAGATGACGATGGCGGGCGGATATACGCTTCATCTCGGTGACTTTGACAGAACAGCCTCAGTAAAGAATGCTACATCTAAATTATCTTTGCTTCGTGGTTTCAAGAGATTGAACGATCCGCTGTATGGTCGTATCCTAGCTGCTTTGCTCGGCGGAACTCTTACCGATGCTTATATAGATATATTTGAGCCTGATGCAGAGGCTCCGAAGAAAGAAATTGAAGCTATTGTGGAGGAACAAGGCGAATATAAACTCGGAAGCCGAAATCTTCCCGGCTTCGGACTTGCGGTTCTTTCCGGGGGTGAACTCATCAAGAACTCAGGTGCGATTGCTGATGCTGATTTCCGTCATGATACATGGCTCTGGTATGGTAACTCAACAAAGTCACACGGACATGAAGATTTGTTGCAGATGGGAATTGATGCCTATGGCTTCAACTTCACTCCGGACCTCGGATATCCGAAAGAAACAGGTTCAGATCCGAACCGTGCACAGTGGGTAAGTGCAACGATTTCTCATAACACTGTTGTTGTTAACGGAAAAACGCAGAAGACAACAGAATATGCTCTTCCGTATCATTACGACGGAGATGGTATTGTAAAGTTGATTGACGTTGATGCGGCTCATGTTTATGACGATACAGATATATATCGCAGAACGCTTGTTTCTGTTAATGCTTCCGAAGAGGTTGCTTATACGGTAGACTTCTTCCGTATCCTTGGCGGTAGCGACCATATGTATAGCTTCCATACCCAGTCTTGCGACGGTTACACGGTTGATGGACTTAATCTCGTTCCGCAGGTTGATGAAAACGGAACTTATATTGGTTCATATGCAGGTAAGGATGTTCCTTACGGCGAAGATCCGGGCGGAAATCCTCCGGACAACACTTATCCCACAGGATTTACATGGCTTAAAAATGTAAACCGTGACGATGCTCCTGCAAGCGGTAACTTCTCCGTGAACTTCAAGCAGACAGACTTTAAGCATCTGGTTGAAGATTCAAATGGCCTTAATCTGAAGTTCACAGCTCTTAATGATTGGACACCGTCAAGTGTTGGTATTGCTGCAGGTCTTCCGCCTCATCGTGAGGAAAACCTTGTCATTCCGCATCTTGACTATATGATGATTCACAGAACGGGAGAAAACCTTGATACACTCTATACATCGGTTATCCAGCCGTATAAGGGCGAGGAGTATATTGAGAGTATGGAGAGTGTTCCGCTTACATGCAACGGAACTGAAGGTGAGAAAGATGCTTCCCGTGCAGTTAAGGTTAAGCTTAAAAACGGACGTATCGACTATATCATCTATGCAACAAACAATGAACTGACCTACACGTTAAATGATGGTGATGTAAACATCGAATTCAACGGATTTGTTGGTGTTTATTCTGTAAATGAAGAGGGAAAGAATATCTATTCTTATATAAATGACGGAACAAAGATTGGTAATTTGGAGGCGACTTCAAGATATACCGGTAAAGTAATCTCATTCACAGAAGAGCTTTCATCGGAAAACGAAATTGTTGTAATGCTCGATCAGGAGATTTCAGATGAAGAAATCGCAGCTCTTGCAGGTGAATATGTATACATCGAACCTGATAATGTTGATAACGCTTCTTATAGGATTGAAGGTGCAAGTAGAGTAGACGGCGGAATAACTCTCGATATCGGAGATGTATCGCTTATAAGATCCTACAAGACCGCGGCGGACTTCAATGCAGGTTATAAGTATAATATAGCGGCAGACAGAAGCCTCTATATTCCGCTTTCGGCTGAAACAACCAACAAGCCTGTAATTGCTCCGCAAAGCGATGCGTCAGCTTCGGCAGGAAGTGTTATAAATGTTCAGTTGTCGGCAAAGAGTGCAGACGATGAAAAGGTAACTTACATTGGAAACGTGCTTCCGCGTGGTGCAAGCATAGATTCAGAAACTGGTATAATCTCTTGGAAACCGACATCATCACAGATAGGCGAGAATGGTTTCCTTGTCACTGTCCGCGATGAGTCGGGAAGAGAAAATGCAATAAGCTTTATTATCACAGTCCACGGTTCAACAACAGGAACAAAACCGGTAACACCTTCAACACCGTCTGAACCCGAAACTCCCGGAACTTCCGCAGGAAGCGGCGGTGCTTCTGGTGGCGGCGGAGGCGGCGGAGGTGGTGCAACAGCACCAACAACGCCTTCAGAACCGGAAAAGGGGGATACAACAGAAAAAGAAGATGTTGTAACTCCGATAGTACCTGAAACTCCGTCAGCAGATTCAGATGCTCACTTCGTTGACCTTGAAGGTCATTCCTGGGCAGTAGATGCAATCAACGCTCTTGCAGAAGACAATATAATCAAGGGAACAAGTGAGACCACCTTCTCACCGGCAAAGAACATAACTCGTGCAGACTTTGCAATACTTCTCGTCCGCGCATTCAAGCTCGAGAGTGAAAATGCTGAAAACTTCGCAGACGTAGCTGATAGCGACTACTTCGCAAAAGAACTTGCAATAGCTCGAAATACCGGCATTGTCGGTGGTATTGGTGATAACAAGTATGCACCGAAGAACAACATAACCCGTCAGGATATGATGGTTATAGTTTACAGAGCGCTTAAGAAGCTTAACGTTGAGCTTGAAAAAACAACAGATGCCGAAATGACCGATGTTGATTCAGTTGCAGACTACGCAAAAGAAGCAGTTGGTGCACTTATAAGTGCAGGTCTGGTTAACGGAAAGAACGGCAAAATAGCACCGAAGGATTATACAACGCGTGCAGAAGTAGCTGTTCTTATCAAGCGAATACTTGATTATATGGCATAATTAAAAAGAAACCGTTGCGGGAGATTTCTCCCGCAACGGTAAGAAGGTATAAAGACATGATAAGAATTTACACTGACAAGAAAGAAAAAGATTTAAAAAATTTTTGGGGACATATAGTTTTTCATCCGACGAACGCTATTGAGGATGATTGGGGAAAAGAACAGCTTAACAAAATTTCGGAAGACGGCGCGGCAAAAACAATCCGCATCTATTCGATGTTTGAAGATATGGTAACGCTTAATGAAAAAGGCGAAATGGTCTTCGATTTCTCTAAAAACGATGCAAGAATAGATTATCTTCTCGAAAAAGGCTTCACGCCGCATATTTCATATGGTTTCTTTCCGCTGTGGCTTGCCGCCGAAAAAGAGGACGGCTTTATAAAAAAACGTTATAAAGGTGCAGATTTCTCGGTATCGTATCCATATGATTATTCGAAGTGGGAGGAGATATGCCGCACTTACACAAAGCATATTATCGACCGCTACGGCGAGGTTGTTGTCACGACCTGGCGCGTCCATTGCTACAACGAGCCGGACTCCTGGGCGTTCTTCCATAAATCCGCGGAAAGCAGATATGCCCGTGTGGAAGAATACTTCAAGCTTTATGAAGCGTTTGTTCGTGGAGTAACCTCGGTGTGTGACAAAATCCGTGTCGGTGCCCCCGGTCTTGCGGAAAACCCGAGATGTCATGAGTTTTTCTGTGATTTCCTCGGTCTTGTCAGAGAAAACAATACCCGCCTTGATTTTATCACCTTCCATGCCTATGGAACTACAGGGAGTCACCTTAAAGAAGAAAAAGAGGTCTTCGACTCAAGGGGAGCTTTGCATCAGATTCTCGATATAATGCGGCTTGCAAAGATGTATGGCTTTGACGATATCCCGTTTATGGTTGATGAATGGGGCGCATCAACGGGCGGCTATGACGGCATAGATAAAAATCCTGCATATGACTTTCGTGAGAACGAAAAATATGCAGCATACTATGTAAGAATGCTTACGCTCTTTGATGAACTCAACCTTCCGATTGAGCAGATGATGATTTGTCTTTCGGGTCAGCACGATCTCTCGGTTGACTTCGGAGGTCATCGCAACTTCTTCTCAAAGAGCTTCTATCCAAAGCCTATATATAATGCACACGTACTTGCAAATAAGCTCGGTGATGAAAAGCTTCATTATTATACAGAGCGCGACCACGATGAATTTGTTTCCGTTCTTCCGTCAAAACACAGCAAAGACGGTCATATGTCGGTTCTGCTCTGTTATGCTGATGATGCATTCTCTGCAAAACGCTGTGCATCAGATTTCGATATACGTTTTTCAAATCTTGATAGGGAATATAACGTTGTTAAATACGTTATAGACAAAACCCATGCAAATGTTTATACGAAATTCTTAGAACTCGGATCTCCGCAGAATGCATCTCCCGAAATTCAGAATCAGATTCGCGATGCAGGTGCGCTTGTTTCAGAAAAATGCGGATGCGTTTCTCCGCAGAATGAGATAATAACGCTGAATATGGCGGAAAATTCGGTGCTTCTTTTAGAGCTTTTACCGATTGAATAAAAAAGACAGGAGAATGTATTATGTTGAAAACAGGATTTGCACGTCTTGACATCACTCCGGCGCTCGGGATAAACCTTGCGGGATATTTCTTTGAAAGACCGGCGGAGGATATCCTCGACCCGCTATATGCATCGGCAACGGCGTTTGAAAGCGGAAGTGTGCGTGCAGTTGTGTTGAGTGTTGATAATCTCGGAATAAATACCGTGATTTTAGACGTTTATCGCGAGAATATAGCAAAGGCGTGTAATATTTCACCCGATGCGGTGTATATCGCATGTACACATACGCACCTTGGCCCAGACCTCGGAGTGTTAGAAGGAAAATGCAAAAACCCGGAATATGCCGCATTTCTCGGCAAAAAGCTTTGCGATGTTGCAACGCTTGCTTTCATGGATCTTGCACCGACGAAAATGTATTATTGCCGTGGTGAGGTAAAGGACGTTGCTTTTGTTCGTCGCTACCGTATGCGTGACGGCTCGTCCCGAACAAATCCCGGCTACTTAAACCCCGATATTCTCCATCCGAACGGAAGTCCCGATGAAGAATGTGCGCTTCTTATTTTAAAGCGAGAGGGTAAGCATGAGATCGGCATCGTCAATTTCCAGGTACATCCCGACTGCATCGGCGGCTGTGCAATTTCGGCAGATTATCCGAAATTCGTCCGCGATACCTATGAAAAGCTCATTGATAATTCCTGTTGTATGTACATCAACGGTGCGCAGGGCGATACAAACCACATTGACGTGCGTCTCGGTGAGGATAAGTGCCGTAAGGGCTATGACCGCATCCGCTATATGGGAAGAAAAATCGCTATGGCGGCAGTGGCAAACTATGAGCTTGCAGAGGAAATTTCGGGTGACGAAATCAAGTTTGCGAGAAAGGGCGTTACTGTAATGCACAACCGCGGTAAGGTAGAGGAACTTGAGCCTGCGCGTGAGCTTGTAAGGCTTTATAAGGAATACGGCGACCCGAATAAAATTCCTGATATTGCAGAGCGTTTTCCGATGTTTAAAGGAAATCCGAATGTGCAGACTGCGGCGGCAAGGAGAATTGCATCCCTCGAGGAGCTTCCCGAGGAAAAAGAACTGTGGATTTCCGCACTTGCAATCGGTGATGTTGTTTTTGCAGGTTTTCCCGGTGAGCCGTTCACGGAGATTGGGCGTTCGGTTAAGAAAAAATCGCCGTTTGGGCTCACAATCCCGTCCTGCACTACTAACGGATACGAAGGATATTTTCCGATGATGGATGCGTATGATGAGGAAGGCTATGAAAAGTCAACTGCACGCTATGTGAAGGGCACTGCAGAGAAACTTATAGACGAAATGACAGACCTCATTAATGCGTTGAAATAAATTAACAAAAACAGGAGGAAAAGAAAATGAAAAAAGCATTATCAATTATCCTTGCACTGACCTTGGTATTCTCACTTCTCCCAACCTTTGTATTCGCAGCAGAAACCGAAACGGAAACGACAATGGACTGGAGCCGGCCGATTGTATTCGATTTTGGTACGCCAACGAACCCGGAGACGATAACAAACGGAGCCTATTTGAATCATGGTGGTACATACAAAGGTGAAAACTATGAACTCTCTTTATTCAAAACCAGATCTGCTGTTTTGAATGAATCAAACAAAGTTAAAACAGTAAGTGGTTCATATGGAAAATACATTCAGATAACGCCTAGTGATAGTATGATAGCTGCAGGGAACAATACCTTCACAATCGCATTAAAAGTTCCTGAAAATGGAATTTATGATATTTCGGGAGATGTATACAATTCCAATTCGGGGGCAACGACGACTGCTGTAGTAAAAAATCAGACCAAGGAAACAAATATCAATATTGGTTCGATTGATAATATTCCAAACAATGAAACAGGCCTTTCCGACAACGATGGAACAACGGGTCCCAGAACAAGAGTGTTCAGCGAAGGCAGAGGAATTCCTGTTGCCAAAACAAGTAATTGGGAAACTGCAGAAAATAGTGCTCACATAGACAACCACATTATTCTTACAATCACAAAAAACAAGTCTACTTCAAGCATACTTTATAATTTGAAATTAACTCCGTCGAACATTACTGCGGCATCGGTTACAATCCCTTCGGCAGAATACAAAGTCGGTGATAATATCATCCCATCGGTATCCCTTTCAATTGATGGTCTGGATTCTGCAAAGGAATTTGAGGACCTTGATATGGCAGGTATTGTAATCGGTATAAAAGAATCGGATGCAGATGTTTCGGTTTCAAACAATGTTATAACTGCAACAAAAGCCGGCGAGATAACTTTTACACCAACAGTAACCGTGAACGGAAAAACTCATAATGCAGCTCCGATAACTCTCAATGTTGCTTCCAATGAGGATGAAGCACTTACCGATGCATTTACAGTAAAAGAAACACCGGCATCGGAGTATGTTGCTCCTGCGGTTGTTTCGGTAACCGTTGACGGCGAGGTTATAAGTTCTGTAAAGAATGAAGATGGCTCGCATAAAATAACGGCAGAAAATATAAGCAAATCAGGTGCAAAATTTCTCTATTGGGCAAAGGGACTTTCGGATAAAAAGAGAATCATTTCTTTCTCTAACGTTATTGAGAATTATATTCCCGAAGAAGACGGTGCAAATTTCCTTATTGCAGTATACGATGATTATGCACCGGGTAAATCGGAGTATTACAATGCAAACGGTCAACTCATAGCAACAGAAACAGCTCCTGAATATCCTTCAATGGCAGGTTACGGAACTGCAACGGCATGGAACAGATATGGTGATACGAATATCTATGTTGCGGAATATAATAATAAAACACAGCCTGATAACGTGACGATAACCGTAAACGGAAACGACAGAACAGTTCCTTACGGGACGGAAATTGTCTGCAACGCAAGTGAGGAAAACTTCAAGTGTTGGACAAAAACCAATATAAACGGAAAAACTGAAATTATAAGTGCAGATAATGAGTATAGATTCTTTGCATGGGAAGACTGTACGGTTGAAGCGATTTATGCTGAATTTGCATATACGGGAAAGACGGCTAAAATAGTTGTTGACAGCTTCGCGGCAGGAAACGAAACCGGTGTTATGGCTGAGTTTATCGGATTCGGAAACGATGTTGTCGAAAAGGGCATCATATTTAACGGAAAAAGAATTGCAATGACAAAACCGGGCAAACAGTTCAGCGTCATTGCAGACAAAAACGGTGAATATGAGGGTTATGCAATTGTCGGAAACGCCGCAGACGGATATACACTCATAACCGATGGCTCTGCTATCGTTACAGATGCAGAATAGTTGATATCAGACCAAATAAAAAGCGTATGGAGAGGAGCTTTTCATACGCTTTTGCAATATCAATTTAAGTTTTTATTTTGACATAGACACGGACGGGAACAACTGTTTTGATGCGCTTGATATAGAAATTGCCGGGCGCAAAAAGCAAGCAATGGCAGAACTTAGGATTGAGGATGACTTTGAGTTTACAAAGCTATATTAAACGAAGATGAAAGAATTCGATTTTCGCAGAGATTAAAAATAAATATAATCAAAAGCATCTGTTATTGTATTAACTTTCTAAGGTTAAGAAACAGGTGCTTTTAGTTTTTATATTTTGTAGTTTTTGTGTACTCTCTCGGTGAAACTCCGCAAAAGCATTTGAGAAGATATCTTCGAAATAATTTCCGATTTTATGTGCCACGATCAAGAGTCGCTCGGCGTTTTTTCAGTCTTAGTTTGCAAATTCAACGCAAGGGTAGTTTGCAACCTCGGCAATGGTTTCGTTTATCGGGCGGAATGGATTCCAGAGAAGCTCTGCATAAAGTGCGGCAGGGAACATGATTTTCTTTTCAAACATTGAATCTTCAACAAGTGCCTGAAGTATTGCATCTTCATTGTTCTTTGCAATCAGTTCCACAACCTTGCGGATACAGTCGCCATTTCGGAGCCAGTCAGACTGCAGCTTCTTCCAGATCTTCTGCTTTTCTGTAAGGCGGTTTCGGATAAACGCATTTGTTCGCTCACCCAGGATATAGCTTGTGGTGAAGTGCTCAAATCGTGTCCAGTCAAGCTTTGGCATCCCTTTGAAAACTGCACCGAATTTCTCACTTTTTCCGCGTAGAGTTATAAGCTTTTCTGTGAGCTTGAAAGTGTTTTCAAAATCAGATACTTCATCTGCGTAGTAATTATAGGGGAAAGAACCGCAATCCTCCCATATTATATGGATGCGCTCATCTACCTTGCTTATATAATCCAGGTTGTTTTTTACGGATGTTGCGTGAAGTCCGAACTGGATGTGAAGATCGGGAGAAAGTTTAAATAACTCTGCGGCGGTTTCGTTTACAAGATTTACAACCGTTTCGGCTACACATTTTCCACCAACAGTATCGGTGTGAAGTTCCGTGAAGGACTGAAAATATATTCCGTCACAATCGGTTTTTGAGTATTCATTCTTGAATGAAGAAACAACATCCTCTTTAATCTTCTTCAAAGAATTTTCGCTGAGCTTTTCAAGAATGTCGGTGCAGTCTGTACCCCACCCCCAGGCAAATCCCCATATGACTTTTATGCCAAAGCTGTGGGCACAGCTTACAACATCGGAAGCGTTAAGAGGAAGATGGTCATTCCAGATAACAACCTCATTAAGACGAAGACGAGCCATATTCTCAAAGAAATTGCGATAGTCATAAATAACGTGTCCCCAGGTCCATATGGCACGGTTTTTTACGGCGGGAGAACAACTAAATCTGAATGGGGGAAGCTCGTTGTCAAAAAGATTGTCAAAAAAAGTTTCGTTCCAGATATCGCCACCTCTGTGAATAACATTTCCAAGGTACTTGTTGCAGAAATCCATACAACCGTAAAGAATACCTTTTTCATCTCTGCCTGCAATGGCAACCGTTTGGCTATCATCATAAAGACCTTTTCCGACATAAATGCTATAACTTTCGGAGGCGTCCGGAACTTTAGGCATTCCCCGGGAAATAAGTTCTTTGAAAATATTGTTGGAATCCTCAAGTCCCACAAATATGAGGTTGTATTCAGCATTGTCTGTTTCGGTCAGCTTATCTGCGGTTTTTGCCGGAAGAACGTAACCAACACGACTTGAAATTTCCGAATATAACATGTCTGTTGCGTTTTTGATAATGCCGCTGTATTTATCGGCAACAATCATCCATCGTTTTTTCATAAGATGAATCCTCCGTTTTGAGTGTTTCCTTATTCTTTGTTAAAATATATCATCGGAACAATATATCGTCAAGTTTATATTTTGGCAAAATAAAAGCTTTTTGCCGAATTTTAAACTTGACCGAAGGTTTGTAGTTGTTTATACTTTAGATAATAGTTTGAAAGGGATGTTTGATATGCAGAAATATACAAGAGAACAGTATTTACAAATGATTCCTCAGAGTGCCGTAAAGCAATGTTTCATAGATGCCCCCGGCTTCAATGCTGCATGGGATTACTGTGTCACCTCTGAAGGAAAACATTATATTCCTTGTTGCGCAGAAGGAACTTTCCCCGAATATGTAAAGCTGTATGA
>JAFQVE010000417.1 GCA_017408185.1 Oscillospiraceae bacterium
AGATGCCGCGCAAACTCTCAATGTATTCGTCTATCCCATCATCTTCTTTTTCACAGTCATTAAGACCAAAACAAACAACTGTGAGATCAGGATTTTTTGACAACACATCACGCTCAATGCGTGAAAGACCTAATTTAGCAGATGTTCCAGCAATGCCTGCATTTATGATGTTTAGTGGCACTGTCGGGAAAAGAACACCGAGGATTTTTGAAACTTTTTTGTGGTAAACATTCTCATGGTCAAACACATTATTAAAACCGCCGCTGTTTCTCGGAACAAGCTCAAAGCAACCTTCTGTAATGCTATCACCTAAGAACGCTATCGTCGGACGCGGATTATCAGCATTCTGCGCCTTTGCCGCTATTTTTTCAATTATTTTCATTTTAAAATCTCACCCATAAATTCATCAGCAAACCATTCCTGCACCTTCGGCACATAGTGTGCACGGTCACTTGCAAGAACTCCGTAACAAACGTTGTCATTGGTATCCCAATACGGAGATTCACGTACATCTGTGAGCTTTGCGCCAATTCTTTTCGCCTGACGGACAATCTCTTCGTTTATAATTCCCTCGCTTTCAAGCGGAAGATTAAAGCGTTCAAGACCGCCACGAACTACTATCTTATAAAGATATGTCGGAACATTTCCGCCCATAGATTCGCGCATCACATCGAAGTGATAGTCATATCTTTCCTTGAAATCATCGCGGAGATATGCTTCATGCCATACTTCCTGCTCGCACCCGAGCCAATGCCATCCGATGACCTCGGGATTTTTACCCGCATCGGTTAAGTTTTTCATAACAAGCTTATTTATATGCAGTGCGAGCGGGAGAAGCGAAATATCTGCCTCACCGAGTATGCCGGGCTTTATAACAGGTTCTTTATCGCGGTTCCACATTCCGTTGATTATTCCCTGACTTCCGATTGAAATCTGAACGATATAGAGGTCTGGCAAATCCTTCCCCGAATCAATCGCCGCCTGCCATTTCTTTGCAATGAAATATGCAAGACTTGCTGTATGGTCCTGACTCTCTCCGAGGTTCTTGCCCATACTCGTCCACCCCGACCAGACAACATCCTCAATATCAAGCGACTGATTGGGATTACGGTCAAGAGAGAATACGTTCTTTAACGGCTCATATACTCTGTCCTCTTTGGAAAGAAACTGCTGATGTGCAGTAGCGTTAGACTGACCGTTTATAAAAAGCACTGCGGCTTTTGTGTTTTTGTTCACGCTGATACTCCTTACTCCGGCTTTGTTTCAAGCTTTAGCGGGAAATCGCCGAGCTTATTGACTTTAAAGCCGTTTTTCTTATATTCTTCATAGTCGAATGCTTCAAGCTCGTCTATCGCAAGCTTATGGAACTCATAGAAGTTCTTCCACCACTCATAGCCCGAGCCGAGCTCTGCGTTAAGGTAAGCATCGGCAATGTCACATCCCATTGCAGGAGCGACATAGAATGCACCCATCGCAAGAACGTTTACGCCGTTACCGGTGATTGCGCGAAGTGCCGCCGGAACACTTTCAACAACGCCTGCGTGAACGTGCGGGCATTTGCTTGCTGCAATATGAATCCCCATTCCTGTTCCGCAGAAAAGAAGCGCACGCTCAAACTCGCCTTCCGAAATCATCGAACCGACGCGAAGACCTACTCTATGGAACATAAGGTCTGTATCGTTGGGGTCAGAATCCGCTCTAACACCTACATCCGTTATCTTCCAGCCTTTTGCTTTAAGGTGAGCGACTACCGCTTCTTTAAGCGGAAAGCCTGCGAAGTCTGCACCTACAACGAGGTACTTATCTTTTACCGTTTTCATAACCTATTCCTCCGTTTTATACCCAAATTTAATGATTACATTTTCCAAATACTGTAAAACTGACAACCCCGGGTTGAATCCCATCAGGACATCCGATAACTGAAAGACGGACTTTCCGTGCTGTCACCTTTTCAAATGTACGGTAATCAATGCACAAATCCTTTTCATTATCAGACGCATCGATAAGCATTACCCATTCATCAGAATCTGGTTTTGCATATTCCACCGTATACTGAAACGCACCGGGGTTTATTCCGTCAAGAGTTTCCATCCCGATATCACGCCATATAATCCGGCAAGCTTCTATGTTATATCCTTTTTGCGCTCCAAGATCAATCTCAAGTGTTCTTTCCTTATCATCCGTTTTCGGTTGCCACCAGGTCAGCATACTGTCATCAGTTGCATAAATAGGCTCACGTCCGGAAACGTGGCTTGTTGCCTTTGCCGGCTGATAGAACGTAAGCGGCAAAAGACCTGCATCGTTGCCAAGCTCGGGATTTTTCAGAACTCCTGGCGCAAACTGCGGTGTTTCGGTAAGGTGAGGACAATAAAGCTCGCCATTTTCATCAATTCCAAGAGGATCCATTCCTATTCTGCGTTCAAACTTGTAGTTGAAGCCACAGAAATATGTGTAGAACATCCAATATGTATTGCCGGGTCCTTCTGCAATGCTTCCGTGACCTGCTCCGCGAAGAAGACCTGTTCTCTTTGATGTGAGCGGATCGTGCTTTTCCTGACGCTTAAAGCCGGTAAGAGGTCCTTCATCGGAATAAAGGATTCCGCAAGCATAGCTTGAATACTGCGTACCGCTTCCCGAATAAAGAAGATAATATCTCTTTCCGATCTTTATCATCCACTGACCTTCTGTCCAGCCGATGCGCT
>JAFQVE010000418.1 GCA_017408185.1 Oscillospiraceae bacterium
TACCGCAGTATAAACAAGCGGTCGTGTGAGCATCACATAATGCGCATTCTGCAGGTTAATGATAACTGACTTATACTCAGCGCCTTGAGCCTTGTGGATGGTGGATGCATAACCGAGATCGATAAGATCGAGGTCTGCGGGATCATATTCCTTGACTCTGCCGTCACCAAAATCAATAAACGCCGTTTTTTCTCCGGCTTCTTCTTCGATTTTGATAATATAACCTATATCACCATTACTGACATCGTCCCGATTCTTTATCTGCATGACCTTGTCCCCACAGCGAAATATGCGGATTCCGCGAGTAATCTCAAGTTTCTGAGGTGAGCTCGGATTAATAATATCGCGTATTCTTTCGTTCAGAGCATTTGCACCGGTATCGGTCTTCTGCCGAAATGGTGTAAGCAGTGCAACATTATCCACTCCGTATCTTTCGACTTCCTCAGCATAAATTCGTGCAATAATCTCTGCCGAAGCCGAAATATCGCTCGAATCTATAAACTGAAAGTCTTCACCGTATTCAAGCCCCACATTGTTCTGCTTGATAAGCTTTGCGTTTGTAGCAATGCGGCTGCCGGATGCTTGCCTGAACACCCTTTCAAGCTTTACGGTAGGAATCCTGCCACAGCATATCATTTCGTTCAGAACAGCGCCCGGACCAACTGAAGGCAACTGGTCGGCATCTCCGACAAAAATTACTTGTGTGCCTGTTTTTAAGGCAGAAAACAGCTTTCCGGACAAATATACATCGAGCATTGAAGTCTCATCGATGAGAACAAGGTTTGCATCAATGTTTTCCGGACTTCCGTATTCGCCGTCTTCACCTGCCGCCAGACAAAGTGCTTTATGAATGGTAGATGCTGCATATCCCGTAGATTCTTCCATGCGCCGTGCCGCACGTCCCGTAGGCGCACAGCAACAGATGATATTCCGCGGGTTTCTGTGGCTGTAAATATCGAGTATGGCACGCTGTATCATAGTCTTTCCCGTACCGGGACCTCCGGTAATGATGGAGATCCCGTTAGTGAGCGCGGTCTTAACTGCCTCACGTTGCTCGGGTGCAAACTTTATTTTCAGCAACCGTTCCTCGTTATCCAGCTCGACATCAAGATTGTCATACTGATAATTCCGGCACAATGAAATCTGACGCTCAAGATATATCGCGAGTGCTTTTTCTGCAATATACGTCCTGCCGCTGTAAAGGCAGTCGTCATATACACAAATTCTTTGGTTTCGTATAAGTTCGTTTGCATGCCTTCCGACTATTCCGGCGGTAAGTTCGGGCGTATCAAGTGTTTTCATACACTCACCGATGAAATTATCCTTTTCTATGCACAGATGTCCGCTTTCCTCTGCGTTTGTCAGCGTATAGAGTATCCCTTCAGATATCCTTTCCGGAGAGAGCATATCAAATCCCATACTCATTGCAATCTTATCCGCGGTCTTGAATCCTACACCTGCAAGCTCACAAAGTCTGTACGGATGTTCCTTCACAATCTTTATGGCATCGTTACCGTATTCCTTATAGAGCTTTAATGCGCGGTTCGGCGTAATCCCGTATGGAGTAAGAAAGGCAATGACGTTTCTTGCTGCTCGGTTGGCAAGATATGAATCATAAATCTTTTCGAGCTTAGCTTCGCTTATTCCCGGAATAACTATGAGTTTTTCAGGCTCCGAATCCAGTACATTCAACGCGTCCAGCCCAAAAACCGAATATATCTTTTCTGCAAGCTTTGGACCTATGCCTTTAATCTGTCCCGATGAGAGGTATGCAATAACGCCTTCCTTTGTCGGAGGAATAACTTCCTCAAATGTTTCCACCTCAAACTGAAGACCATGTCTTGAGTTCTTATTCCACTGACCTTTCAGCTCATAGCGAAACAAATCCGAAGTGGGCAACGAATACCCCACAGCCTTGATTGTTTTAAGAGCCTCACCGGTACTGTCGAGAATCCTTTCACAAGGCGTGTAGAGTGCTACCATGTAGCTGCCGGGGGATATGCTCTCAAGCCTTTGCGGATAAACCAACCTGCTAAACCGACATAACATATCATCGCTCCTTTCTTATAACCGCAAGAGCAAACAAGTTATATGTCCGGGAAAAGAAAAACTCCCGGCGACGAATCATATCGAAAAACTTATCAATTATCTCTGAAACAAGACTGTATCCTGTTGTTTTGAGATTACAAGCATACGATTGTGATCCGTTCCGGGAGTTCGCTTTATTATCGCGAAAATCCGTCATTTTTTGTTGTGAGCGCAGCCTAAGCTTTTCAAGAAATCTGACCACAACTCATCACCACCTTTGTAATAAATGGGGTTCAATGACGCTAACAGAGGATGATCCCTATTAAGTGTGACAAGAGTTTTGTTCCCTCCGTTTTTGGTAACGATTTTCTTCACTTCCGTAAACATATCGTCGTCGAAAGTAACTATTTCCATACGGAGTGCGGCAGCCCTTGCGATTTCGTTTCTCATACCCGCACTGATACGCATACCACATACAAGAAGTATTTCACTCTGTTCAAGAAGCTTTATACCGAACTCAAGCGCGAGTGCTCGTTCTGCAGGTGTTTTTTCACTGATCAGCAGAGGTAAATACGCATGAGGTGCTCTTGATACAACATTGAGCCTTGCGTCTGCATAAAGCATATACGCTCTTGCACAGTGCATATTCTCCAGAATTACATCTTTGGATTCCGCACCGAGCGGAGAGCAAATATATGCTTTTTGACAACAACGGTTGTAATCAAGCATCTGTGTGTCAAGAAATCGTTCCCATTCGCAGTTAAAAATATTGTTATTATTCATAATGGTTCCTTTCTGCCTATAAAGGCTGGACAGACAATTTAAGTTTTCTGCTTTCAGATGTTGTTACCAGCTCGTTATGGATAGCCGGATACTTTTTCTTAAGCAGTGTTGTGTCTGTTCGTGTTGATGTTTTAGTTGCGAAATCAATAAGAATTCTATCTGTGGTTGTTTCCATAACCCCATGCTCGTGTTTCTTCATCAACTCCGCGATTCGCACTGAATGTGCCTCTATCTCCTTTTCATATTTTTTGATATCGCTCTTGCAAAGCGCTATTTCATCCTGCAAGGTAAGGATTCGACGTGCATGTCTCTCGAACTTCGCAGGTAAATTTATTGTCGGGAGACTGGGATCACCGGCTCCGTAAATTCTTGCAAGAGATTCAAGAGCGAGCTTAGGCGCAATACTGTCCATCGTAGGCGGCTTATCATGCTCAAGACTCCATATCCATTCGTCAAGACGTTCAAATATCATATCCTCCTTGGCTTTGTCCCGGGTAAGCCCCGGCATAGCCATATCGTTATCGGGGTTATTTCCCCATAACGCTGAGAAGTCTCCGAAACTCAAGTCGAGAACTGCAAGATAGTATCTGAGCTGAAATTCATAGTACAACGGGTATTTCCCGTCCGCCCATTCCGAAGCATTGTGATATGTACAGCTTTTGCATTCCAGTACACCTGGTTCGCCGTCGTTCGCACGAATAATTCGGCGATCAATGTCTGCCAATGCATATTTATGGTCTGCGTGCTGATACATATTAGTATCCTCAATCACAGTATTTCCTGTCTTCAACGCATAAAAGTGTGCTGCAATCGGTTCAAGGAAATGTCCCATCTCCAGCTGATTTGCGTTCGCCTTCACAGAAGGCTTTGCTCTTCCTTTTTTGATCATCCAAAGCTCTAAGGGTGTTGTCCACGGTGATACACCAAAAATCGCTGCAACATCGCTGCCGCCGACCGTATAAGGTATATCACCCTTTGGTCCGTGCATTCGGCAGGCCAGCCAAGTCGGTCTGTCCATCCCGGCAGTGTCACACAGGATAATCGGTGCTGCCATCAGTAGTTCACCGCCTTTGCAAGGTCATACTGATCCCAATCAAAAGACAGGGTTCTGGCAAGGTTCTCTTCAACAAACAAGAGCTTACTCTCCGGAGTATTCTCTGTTTTTAGAAGAAACATAATTTCCTGCATCGCCATAAACACGTCATGAGCCGTTGCAGGTCCGCCACCGTATGACATCTCAAACATCCGGATTGCTCCGAGTGCAGCTTTCTTCGGCATACTGAGCTTTTTGCAAATCCTTGTCATTGCATTTACCGGATATGACAGTGTAATCTCCGTAAGCTTCTGAAGCTTTGCAACAGAATCCCCGAACTGAGCAAAGAGCTGGTCGAGTGCATTTGTAAAATTCTCGACCTTGGACTGATGTCTGTGATCCACCGCAATACAGCTCCCTATATGGATAGGATACTGACCGCCCATAAGCAGAGCCGATACCTTTGCGGAAGCAACCCCCGTGTCCGACGTTATAAACCTGATACCCGGCACAAGGTTCTTTGCAAGGTATGATTTACCTATTGCGGTCAAATGCTTTGCATAATCGCCGACAAGGTCATCCTTTTGATTCGGCATCGTCCAAGATGCACTGGTGATCGAATGATCCGAGTATCCGTATTCAAACTCGTTCCCCGGAAAGCGTGCATCCAGCTTATCCTGAAGAGTGCCCAGAAGCTCATCAATCGGCAGAACGGAATAATCCACTTCATCACCTGAGTGAACGGCGGATACCTTCTGATCCCTTATGAGCACAAGCGCATCCGAGGGATAGAGCTTCAGACATTCGTTCAGAACATCCGACAACACTTTTCGGCTGAGTTTGGGGAGAACGGTGCCTCCGATTTTCGCTCTGTCGAGCAGGCTTTTGTAGGCCGTGGTACGGATGGGGTATGCTTTACCATCAATATCCATAGCCAGGCCGAGGTTTTTCGCTGTGTCGTGCACAGCTTCACTTGTGATTCCCGAAGCAAACGGGATGGGGCGTGAGTACATAGTCGAAGGATCGTCAAGTGCTTCAATCTGCAGCTCGTTTACCTTGCAGCGAACCCACCTGCTTTCTTTCGCCTGTTCCTCATGGTAGTTCCTCATTGTGGGATAGGAACTGAACGTGGTGTAAAAACCGTCTTGACATTGTAGCATAGAAATGCTCCTTTCTTTGAGGCTTTCGCCTTTGATAATATATAACAAAAGCCAACATAACCCGGAGGTGATGTCGGCTTGTGTCCAAAATATTGGGCGAGAAAACAAAAAAGTGCCATCTGCGCATGGCGCAAACGACACTTCGTAAACTCTGATAACTGTGATTTCTCTATGGAAACCTTGAAACTTATATATTTATTATATCAGAAAACCTCATTATAGTCAATTCATTTGCAGAAGAAA
>JAFQVE010000419.1 GCA_017408185.1 Oscillospiraceae bacterium
ACCTCAATCCTGCGGGATATATGCTCACCGCAAAAATGGTTATGTCGTATATTGATTATATAATCCGTAATAATATGGAAGAATTTGCTCAGGTTCCGTTCATTGATAAACCGTATTGCAACGAAAATTATAAACGGTAATTAAAATTGAACTATAAAAAAGATGTGCTGTTGAAAACCGTCAACGGCACATCTTTTTGTTATACTATCCGGTGATTGTTGGTTTGCAGTCGGGTTTAAGTGAATGTTTTCGGACGTCACATCAAAGTATATATTTATTATTCGATAACCGAGAGAAAAACCGAGTTGTCGCTTCCGAATTTTTCGCATCCTGCAGGCTGCATCCACTCGGCCGCCATAACAATCGCTTTTCCGTCAGCAAGCGAAGAAACTCCAAAGTTTCCGAGTCTTGCGCCGCGTTCTTCTATCACAACGAACTCACTTTCGCGGACAAGTCTCATATTATCAACTCTTGCGGCAAATAGCGGAGCACGGTGTCTGAATACATGGTCATTATCGGCTCCGCGTCTTGTGTAAACAAGATATAAATCATCGCCAAGCGTCATCCAATGCTGTTGGGTATTATATGTGTCAAGAAGACTTCCGTCATCCCATTTCCATAATTGCATATCCGTAAAATTAAGCCCGTCACGGCTTTTGGCAACAAGGCCGCATTCATCGTTGCGCATTGTCATATAGTATGTATCTTTGTGAAAGACCAAAGAAGGCTCATATGCTCCTCTTTCGACAGGTATGGTAAGCGGCGCTCCCGTTTCAATAACCTTTAACTTCTTGCCGTCAAACAGGCAACGAAGAACCATTGAATACATATTTTTTTTATTGCCCCGGCTGTAATATACAGGAACTAAAATCTCGCCGTTTTGAAGAATAACGCTTTGTCCGCTTCCGTTGCCGCATCTTTCAAAGCCTTCGGGCATAACTAAGAATTGCATCTTGGAAAATTCATTTTTTGCTTCGTCGAAAATGCTGTAAAATGTATGTCTTCTCCTTCCGGTAGGTTGCATATCCCCATCCTTATATTCAGCTGTATGACCAAGCAGCAGTATTTTACTGCTCTGTGGGTGATATATCGGAGTGGCATCACAACCAACGGTTAAATACTCTCCGTTGCGTATTGGTTCAAGTCCTGCTTGCGGAGAAAACTCAGACCATGTTTTCCCGCCATCACGGCTTGTGCTCATAAGCAGTCCCGAAAACAAGTCTGAGCCTGATACATTGAGATACTGAGCAGTCGCAAGCATTATATGCGGAGCGTGGCAACAGCGCGCATGAACCAGGCATTTCTTTTTATCAAAGCCTTTTCTGATGACATATTTTTCTCGTTTCATTTGCAAAGCTCCTTTTTTTAAATAAAAACTACAGGTCCGAACCGGTGATTTTGTAAAATTTCACAACAGCATCCGGTTTTCCTTCAGGAGTGCTGCTCGCTCCTGCGAATGCTTGTCACAGCATCAAAACACTTACGGCAATTTATCAATACAGCATCCGCATCGCCGATTTTACCGCAAGTCATTCCACCGGATCGTTTTAATGCATCGGCATATCTCTCGAATGTTTGCGCACGCGGACCTGTGGTCAGCAACCGTTCTTGCTCCCATTCCGTGCCGTCGTAATCGGTCACGTGAATCCATTGCGTTTCGGAGGGGATTGTGCCGTTGCAATCATAATCCAAATATTCATCCACCATATGAATATACGTATTGCTGTGTAATCCTACGCCAATCAATAGGATTTTTCCGTTTTGTCGGTATAAATTTCCGTAGCATCCGGACGGTGGTGTTCTGGTTTTTGTTGCTCGATCGCATTCTGCAAATTCGTAGGCATTCTTACCGAAAACCACAACGGAGTGTGATACCTGCATAGAACGTACACAGGTTTTGTCTCCGTTATCATAAGCCTCATTTGCAAGCTCCACGGCTACACGCGGCAGTGCTCCGATGCAAGGCATCGTGTTCCGTATATCAAAAACCGGAAGCTCTCTGATATTGGCGTAAGTGTGGGCAGGAATCATCAAAATGCCATCCGAAACACAATTTTTCAATGCATCAATAAGTACATTGGCACCGCTTTTTTCGGTGTTGTCAATTTCTCCGACAGACCTGAGAGAAGTGTGTACCGTCAATACGTCGGAGATATCCACACCTATTTGCCGGATGTCGCTCTCTAAATTCTCTTGAGTATACATTTTTTCCACCTGCTTTAAAATTTTCTATATAAACAGCTCATATCCTGCGTTTGGTGATGACTCACATTCGGGAAAGTCGCGTTCTTTAAACCAGATAAGCTCCTTCCAGTAATTATAGTCGATGTTGAGACCGAGCGTTTGTGTTTGCTTTCGGTATTGCATTGGTGTCATTCCGAAATCCTTGGCAAAAATATGGCTCAATCTTGATGAGGTTACAAAGCCAACCTTGCGCGCTATTTCGTCTATGCTTGTCACCGTGTGAGAGAGAAGGTGCATGGCATTGGAACGCCGTAAGGTGTATATAAATTCAGCACAGGCCATACCCGTTATTTCCCTGAAGCGTTCGGTAAAAACGCTTCGTGACATACCTGTAAGCTCGCACAGCTTTGCAGTAGTTATTTTTTCTGCACGGTTAAAGTCTATGTACATTACCGCGCGTGTAATTGCATACGAATAATTCAACACATGCTTGAATTTGTAAGTGTTGCATATCGGTGCGTGTTTGCACAAAAGAGTGAGCGCATCGGCAAGAAGTTCGGCAAGCTTATCAAAAGAGGTGTTTCTGTGTCGGGAAAATTCATTTGCAAGAGAAAGAAATAATGAATCGGCGTATTCCTTATCCTTTCCTTGAAACTTGCGGTAAAGAGGAATGCTCTTCTTTTCAAATCGCAAATAATCGCGGTGATACGAAAAAAACGGATATCCCCGGTCTGTGAGGAAGCGGTCGTGAAAAGTGAGCCGCACAATTGTTGGTTTGATGTCACCGACGGAAACCAGTTCATTCATCATATAAGGCGGAATAAAAATACAAGAGCCCTCGGTGCAGATGTGCTCACTATCGGAAGTAATAAGCTTTATTGTTCCTTGCATTACATACCAGATATGTGAATGCTCGCGACAAGACAAATAGTCAATTGCGTGGCAATCCACTATGGGTTCGTTTATCATTTTAACAATCAGCGGTAAAAAACAGAGTTTTTTCGAGCTCAAAGAGACAAAGTTAAAGTACTTTTTTATCTTTTCCATTATCCACCTCAAATGTTTTTTTGTCTGATAAGTGGAGTATAACACATATCATATTTTCTTGCAATAGGTATACCGTTCGAAATCCGGTCAATTTGACAATTTCGCAGATTGACAGATTGCATAGCCGGCATTAAAATTAAATTGCGAACGAAAATGAAAGGAGCAATAGTATGAAATTTAAAGGTATTATGCCTGCGCTTGTAACGCCGCTTAACAATGATGAAAGCGTAAATGTCCAGGCGCTTAATAAACTGATAGAATTCCTGATAGGGAAAGATGCGGATGGATTTTATGTCGGAGGCGCAACGGGAGAAGGTATAGCGCTGAAGACAGAAGAACGAATGGTTCTTGCGGAGAGTGCGATAAAAGCCGTAAATCGTCGTAAGCCGTGTATAGTTCAGGTTGCGGCGGCTGATTTCGGTGACGCGCTATTGCTTGCAAAGCATGCAGAGCAAATCGGTGCCGATGCAATATCTGCAACAGTCCCTGTGTTTTTCAAGTATGATGAAGATGATGTATATAACTATTATAAGGCGCTGGCTGAATGCGTTCACATTCCGGTGATGATATATTACAGCCCGGCAGTAAGCTTTAATTTCAATGCCGATTTTGCGGCAAGGGTTTTTGGGATAGACAACGTAACTGCAATCAAGTGGACAAGCTCGAATTTTTATGAAATGCTGCGCCTTAAAGATTTGACAAACGGTGAGATGAATATAATAAACGGTCCGGATGAAATGCTGCTTATGGGACTCAGCGCAGGTGCAGACGGGGGAATCGGGTCAACCTATAATTTTATGCTGGATATCATAAAAGGTATATACAACAATTTCATCGGCGGCAATATCGAAAAGGCGCGGGATTATCAGATGCGCGCAAATCGCATAATTCACGAGCTGCTTAAAACCGAAAATATACCGACAACCAAAATTATTCTCGAAGCAATGGGCTTTGATGTCGGAAATGCAACATTCCCGATGAAAAGATATACAGATGATGATAAAAAAGCCATAATCTCCGGAATGAAAAGAGCCGGGGTTGAAATTTAAAAGTTAAAGGAGCTAATGAAAATGTCAGAACTTGCATTATTCGGAGGACCGCGCGCGGTGAGCTACAAAAGCACCGGCAAGCACGACGGCACGGATATGTTTGCCTGGCCGATAGTAACGCAGGAGGACAAGGATGCCGTTATGGACGTTCTTTCCCGCGGCGGGATGAGCGATACGGACGTTACAAAGGCGTTTGAAAAGGACTACTGTGAATGGATAGGCTCAAAATATGCGCTTGGCTTAAACAACGGAACCGCCGCCCTGCACGCGGCGATGTTCGGCTGCGGAGTAGGGCGCGGCGATGAGGTCATCTGCACAAGTGTTACATATTGGGCAAGCTGTACCGGTGCGTTGTCTTTGGGGGCAACTGTTGTTTTTGCGGATATTGATCCGTATACATTATGTCTTGACCCGAAAAAGCTCGAAGAAAAAATAACGGACAAAACGAAAGCCATTATCGTTGTTCACTATTTAAGCTATCCTGCCGATATGGATGAAATAATGGCAATAGCAAAAAAGCATAACATCAAGGTTATTGAAGATGTGTCTCATGCACAGGGCGGAAAATATAAAGGTAAAATGCTCGGAACAATCGGTGATGTCGGTGCGGCATCGCTTATGTCGGGCAAATCCCTTGCGATAGGAGAAGCGGGAATTCTTCATACAGATAACCGCGAAATTTATGACCGCGCAGTTGCGTTTGGAAGACACGAGCTTTACCACGCTCACACAGTCGAGACGGATTACCTAAAGCCGATAGCAGGGCTTCCTCTCGGTGGATATAAGTACAGAATGCACCAGCTTTCATCTGCAATGGGCAGAGTTCAGCTGAAATACTACGACGAACGCTGTGAAGAGATGGATAAGGCGGCGAATTACTTCCTTGATCTCATAGAGGATGTTCCGGGAATAACGCCTCGCCGTGTTGACTACAGCACAGGCTCAACGATGGCGGGCTGGTATGCTGCGGTGTGCTTCTACAATCCCGAAGAGTTGGGAGGTCTTTCCGTCAGCCGTTTTGTTGAAGCCCTTGAGGCCGAAGGGTGCGAGCTTATCAGAGCCGGCTGTAACCGTGCTCTCCACACCCATCCGCTTTTCAACACAGTTGATGTCTATGGCGACGGCAAGCCTACGCGCACGGCGTTTACGGAGCGCGATGTAAAGCTTGGCGATATCGGGCTTGAGGTATCCGAATACATCGGAAAACACCTCTTCAGACTTCCGTGGTTCAAGCAGTTTGACAAGGATATTATAGAGCAGTATGCAAATGCGGTCAAAAAGGTTGCGGCAAATTATAAAGAGCTTCTTCCGGAAGATAAAGGTAATCCCGAACAGCTTGGCGGATGGTTCTTCTTCAACCACGGCAAAAAGTAACACTTGCATATGTAAATTTTGCCGCATATGGAAAATTGTTTGTATGGTTTGAAGATTTCAAACCGGTATAATAATAACAGAGAAAGGAGTAAGTATGAGAAAGAGATTATTATCATTGCTTATTGCTGCTGTAATGCTGCTCACAATGCTTCCCGCTTCTGTAATTACCGCATGGGCGAATGAACTTCCGCACATAATTACATATTCATTTGACTATGTTTCGGTTTACAATGCAGATGGGGAACCCAAAGGCGAACAGGTTCAGCTCAATAAGCTCGGCGACTACAAGGCAGAAAATTGGACATACAAAACAAACTACGGAACCGCAAGCCGCGCGCTCACGCAGACCAGTCTCAATTTTAACTGGGATAAGCGCGGCGGAAGCGCGATGAGTGCCGTTGTGTTTGCGATTGATGTTGACGAAACAATGACATATCGCCCGACAATGAGCCATTCAAAAAATTCAAAAAGTGCATACTTGAAAACGTATCTGTTAAGCGAAACTGCGGTTACGGAGAACGGCTGGGGAAAATTCAATGCCGATGCCCTTAACGGAATACGAACCAAAGCAGTACCGCTCGATAACACATATATCGACGGCTTTGAAAGTCCGACATATTCCGATGGAAATAAACACATCTTCGGAGATGTCACGCTTACTGCCGGAACATATTATCTTGTGTTTCTTATTGACGGTGCCCGTGAAGAATCACTTCTAAATTCAAACAACCGTTCCGAGTTTCGTATTTCCTACTTCCGGCTGACCGAAGCGGATAAGTTTGAAAATGCTCCGGAAGACAAGGTGTATGTAAAATATGCAAAGCTCAAAACAATGGGCAAGCAGGTGTACGTCACGGGTTATCTTTCCAACGGAAGCACGCTCGAAAGTGCCGGTGCCGATATTTCATTTGCAAGCTCCGATAAGAGCGTGGCGGTAGTTGATGAAAAATCCGGCACACTTACCGATAACGGAATCGGTACGACAACGATTACGGCTACAATTAAGTATAACGGAGAAGAAATTATCCAAACCGCGGAATATACTGTCTCCGATGCGCCGACACCGTGGAGCGGCGAGGATGTTGTTTATAACTTCCTTGATGTCAGCACCGAATGGACTCCCCAAAAGGTTGCAGATGCGGGCTTTTCCGATTCCGATGCCCAATACCCCGGAGATGTTCGCGGAGTGACATATGCTTACACCGGAAACTGGGCATGGCGCGGTACGGGAAACAGCTCGGGGTTCGGTACATGGACGCCGCTTCCGGGACATGCTCAATCAGGCTTTTTGGAGGATGAAGCAGACCCTGAAACTCATTTCAGAATGAGCTACTCCCAAGATTCGGAGATGGACGATAAAAGCAGTTATTTTTCGTTTAATATCAAGGTCCCGGCAGCAGGGCGCTATTCTCCGACTGTCGAATACAGTGCGGTAAAAGGGCAGGGCAGTGCGGATATATACATTATCCCGGTTCCGGATGACAATGATGATATTTATTCCATGTGCACCGGGGACAGATATGTCGGAACCTTCAACAACCGCGACGATAATATCACCGGCTGGGAAATCCGTACATTGAGGCTCAATGATGTTAAATTTGATACTGCGGGAGAGTATGTCCTTGTATTCAAGCGCGGAAACGTAAGCTCGCAGGTGAGGTTCAGAAAGCTTTTCCTGAACGGTAAGAACGACCTTGAAAGCATAAATGTAAGCGTCACAAATTCAGAGGTATGCTATGGTGAAGCTGAAAAAATTCTCGTCGAGGCTATAAAGCTCAACGGTGAAACTATGGACGAGAATGCCTACACGGTAACCTGTATCGCTCAGAACGGCGGTATAGTGGAGATTGACGGAACCACGCTTACCGGCATCGGTGACGGAAAAGAGATAATCAACATTACCGTCAACGATGGTTCAAGCATACGTACAGCTTCCGTTACTGTTATCGGCAACGATAATACGGGAGTCGACCACGAGAATACACATCTTGTGTTTCCCGACTCTCTGTGGGTGCGCGATGCAGAACAGCTTGTGTGGAATATAGCGATGAACAGCGGTAATGTTCTGAAGTTTCCGTTTGACGAAAACGTTGAATATGTATTCACGTTAAATGGCGAAGAACGCGAAGACGTTGCATATGTCGATGAAAACGGAAAGCTTTTTGCAAACACAACGGGAATAGAAGGAAATGTTGTTGTTACCGCAAGAGGAAAATTCAAGGGCGAAACGGTAGAAAGCTCTGCAGCCTTCACTCTTGTCCTCAGCGACAGCAAAACCGAACCAAGCTACTACACCTACGAAAAAAGAGCGAATGCCCTCAAAAACGCCTCGAAGTATTCATGGGCAAAAAGCCTGCAGAAATCCGTCGCAAAAGAGGCGGATACATACGTTGAAAATATTGAGCAGCTTTACGATGGATTTCCGGAAGGCGGGAAAATTCCAAGCTCTTACTTTGTCGGTCTCCGCGGGGATGTGTTTTACGGTTATTGCCGCTGGTGCGGATGCGATACACAAACCAAATACGGCAATGGTAAGGCGGGAGGCTGGAGCATAGACCCGGTCGGCCGTCCGTGGAAGATACAGTGTCCGGATTGTAAGCGTCTTTTTCCATCTAACGACTTTGAGCTTTTCTATGAGCGCTGCGTTGAAGAATACGGATATTTTGACTCAAAGCTTGCGCGAGAACTCAATACATATTATGTTGAAGTTTTGGGAGAAAAGGATGCGCTGAAAAACGAGCTGTATTCCAACCTTACCGGAGTTCAGGAAATCGGTGCGCTCCGCGAGGGTGAAACGATTGAGGAATGGGGCGTTGATGACGGCTGGGGATACGTTCCCACAAGCTCCGAGGGCTATACCTATTGTGCCAATGCAACCGACCACACTCACACCTGCAAAGTGGAAAACCCTTCGGACACTTCGGAAAAGCATGACTGTATAACCGAAAATCACTGTTATATCGCATTTTATATGAACCAACTCATCGGCTATTATACCGAAGCGATAAAAACTCTCACGAAAGCATATCTCTACACAGGTGATATGAAATACGGAAGAGCGGGTGCGGTGCTTGTTGATCGGCTTTCGGATATTTATCCTACGTATGATTACACAAAAACCTCCGGACTTACCTATTTTGGTGGCGGTGGAAACTCCGGCATGGGACATATGTACGGAAAAATTTCGGATGCATCCATGGCAAGCTCCTTCTGTCAGGCGGCAGATGCGTTCTTTCCGGCACTTGATGATGAGTGGGTAATAAGCTTTCTGACAGGGAAGAGCGAAAGCAAATGGAAGGGCCGTTTTGGAAGCAAAGCCTCCGCTCTTGATATCTGGCGCGGCTGGGAGAAAAATCTTCTCTGTACGATGTGGGATAAGATAAAGAGCGCAAGAATAGATGCAAACTTCGGTATGGATCACCACGCGCTCGCTCTGTCGGCACTTGTTCTCAATAAAGAGCCGGAAACCTCAGACCGCATTGAGTATATTTTCCAAACCAGTGAAAACCAAAAAGCACCGAGCTGGAATCAATTCAACGCGATGATTGCGGAAGGCAAAAATGATTGGTATTCCGGCGGTGATATGGATATGACGCTGATAGATAAGGTTGACCGCGACGGAATGGGGGATGAGTCTGCTCCCGGATATCTTAGCGGTTGGCTCGGCCGCCTTTACGGCGTTGCGGAAGCTATATCAATGATTGACGGCACGCAAGAGTATGACCTTTTTGCAAATCCGAAGTTCATAGCAATGCACACGGCATTCCGCCCCATTATTGTTTCAAACACATACCACGCCAACATCGGTGACACCGAAGGAACAGCTTACGATTACATCCAGGCATCGCCGGATGCGTATCTTACAATGTTCAAAGGTCTGGATGAAGCTGATATCCCCGATGATGTACGGCACGACATAAAAAAAGAAATAGCCGAAATTTTATACATCACCGCAGACTATGATATCAGCAGTATAAATTACGGAATGTTTGATGACGACCCCGAGAGAATCCAGGAAGAAATACTTGAGCTTTTAAACGACAAGATACCGGTATTTGACAGCGAGATGATGACGGGCTATGCCTTTGCAATCCTGCGCGACGGTGCTCAGTATTCAAAAGAAACCCGAAACGAAGCAACCGATACTCAGCGAAGCTTCTATATGCTGTTTGGAAGAAACACCGGCCACACGCATGGCCATTCGCTCAATCTCGGTATGGATGCCTACGGCTTGAATATTGCGCCCGACCTCGGATACGCGACAATCTCGGGATATTATCCGGAGCGTTATCAGTGGACTAATGTAACGCTTTCGCACAACACCGTAAGCGTTGACCGTCAGAAAACCGATAACTATACCAACATTCACGGTTGGCCGCACCACTTTGATGATTCCGGGCGCGTTCAGGTTATGGATATTTCTCAGCCCGAGGCATACAGTCAGGTGGATGAGTTCCGCAGAACGGTTGTTATGGTTCAGGTAGATGACAGCGTTTCCTATGGCGTCGATTTCTTCCGTGTGACCGGCGGTAAGGTTCACACATACAGCTTCCATTCTCAGGCAGAGAATGCGTATCCGGTTGAAGGCCTTTTGATGACAGAGCAGAAAGACGAAAACGGAAACTGGATAGGCTCGTATGCGGCAAACTTCGGCGCACCGCTTGATTATCCGGTCGGAAAAGACCCGAACTCTCCCAATACCTCCGTATATGAAACGGTGTATCCTCGCGGATATACATGGCTTGGTGAGGTTCGGCGTGATACAGCACCTGACGGACAGTTTGCAGTCGAGTTTGATGTTGAGGATTACCGCAAAATCGTTGACGGCGGCAGTGATATCGTCCTTCGTATGACGCAGATGAATCCCTTTGACACAACTGAGGTTGCAATCTGTAAGGGGCCGATTCCCGAGCGAAACTGCAATAAGCCGATGCCGAGATGGATGGATTGGGTGCTTGTTCAGCGCGAGAGCGAAAATGATGAGCCTCTCGACAGCCTTTTTACAACGGTTCTTGAACCGTACAAGGAGGGAAGGCGTTATGTCAAGGCTATGAATGCGTGTACAGTTGAGATAAAGGACGGAACCGAGAACGACGGTGATATGGTGAGAGCTGTTAAGGTGGAGCACGAAAACGGCAGAATTGACTATATCGTATACGCAACAAACAACTCTGTAACCTATCGTGTAGATGATCTGTTTGATTTCAGGGGATTTGTGGGTGTATACACGGTGAATGATGAAAACGTGGTTACATATCGTTATGTCCATGACGGCAATGTAATCGGAAGTGCGAAAGAACCTGAACAGAACGAGAATCATATCGGATACGTTACGGGCTATCAGACGGAGCTTTCGGTTGAAAACTATATTGATATAGATTTCGGCGACCTCGGAATGACAGATGAGGAGATAAACTCGGAATTTTCAAATAAATATGTGTTTATCGAAAATGATGCTGTTGAAAACGGAGTGTATAGAATATACGATGCAAAGCCGCTTGAAAACGGAAGTATCCGCCTGAACACCGGGCTTGTCACGCAAATACGCTCACTCGTCGATGCGTATGACACCTCCAAAGGGTATGCTTACAACATTCAAACCGGGCAGCGGGCAACGGTTTATAAAAGCTTTGTTGACGAAAGCCTGCCGGAGATTGCGCCTGTAGGTGATAATCTCAGCACATCGGCAGGAAGCTCAATTAAGGTTGATATTACCGCAACCAGCCCGATTGATGCAGACCCGATAACGTACATAGGAACAAGCTTACCGCGCGGAGCAAGCCTCAATTCCGAAAGCGGAGTTGTAACATGGAAGCCCGATGCATCGCAGGTTGGAGAAAACCATTTTGTCGTAACGGCACGTGATGCCGATGGGCGCGAGGCAACGCTTCACTTCACGGTAACCGTTTACGGCTCCACGACAGGTGGTTCTTCGTCTGACAAAACGGATGAAACCGACAAATCGGAAGCCGGCACGCCGTCCGGTGGCGGTGGAGGCGGCGGTGGAGGTGCCGCACCGACCGACAAGACGGATGAAAAGGACAATGCAGAGGATTCCTCTACCGATGTAGGGACAGGCGTCCCTGACTGTCCGCCGGATGAAACGGAGAAGCTCCGTTTCACAGACCTTTCTAACTGCACATGGGCGGCTGACGCAATAAACGCACTTGCGGCAGATGGAATAATAAAGGGGACGTCTGCAAGTACGTTTAGTCCCGCCGCAAACATCACCCGCGCAGACTTCGCGCTGCTCTTGGTGCGCGCATTCAACCTTGCATCGAATAACGCGGAAAACTTTGCAGACGTATCTGCAAATGACTATTTCGCATCCGAGCTTGCGATAGCGCGAAATTGCGGCATCGTAGGAGGAATAGGGGATAACAAATTCGCCCCGCGCAACCCCATCACCCGTCAGGATATGATGGTGATTGCGTACCGCGCACTCCAAACCACCACCAACCCCGGTGTAGGGGAGGGATTGTCGGCCGACCAATACCCCGATCTCGCCTCCGTCGCTCCCTACGCACAAGACGCCGTCTCAGCCCTCATCTCGGCAGGCCTCGTCAACGGCAAATCGGGCATCATAGCCCCTCTTGACCACACCACAAGAGCAGAGGTGGCAGTTCTTATCAAACGGATACTCGACTATATAAAATAACTTTGCACTTTGCATTGTGCGGCAACGCCGCACGAAGCGCATACTCGACTATATAAAATAACTTTGCATTTTGCACTTTGCACTTTGCACTTTGCATTTAATTAACTGGAGGAATAACACAATGAAAAAATTATTATCAGTTATCTTCGCAACAGCAATTATCTTGACTTTTCTCCCGGCAATGCACGCATCTGCATCGGGTACCGATCCGCATACAATAACATATACATTTGCCGCCGACTCGGTATTTGATGCTGCCGGAAATTCTTATGCAGCTAACAATCCGAATGATTCCTATCTTTACTTGTACGACATTACAGATTATGCAAATTGGAGCTTTGTTTTCCATAAAGCGGGATATAATAGAGGAAACACCCTGAAAGATGGCAGACTCAATTTTAACTGGCAACATAGTGATTATGACAATACTACTGCTTATGCATACGGTGCAGTCGTTTTAAAAATTAACGTAGAAGAAACGCATCTTTACACACCGGTTGTTAATTATCCGAAATCTACCAAGCTCGGATGTTTTAAAACCTATGTTACCCCTAAAAGTACGATAGATACCAATAATGACGGCAGTGTGAATCAGACTGAATTTGATGCGTTTTATAACGCGTACAAGCCGTTGGGTGACGTTTCGGTAAACCAGTATAACTCCAAGTGGGATGGAACGTCTTATTCAAAGGAGTTTGGTGATGTGCTTCTTGAAAAGGGCGAGTATTATTTGGTATTCTTGCTTGATGAAAAAGATGAAAACACCACAATTTCTAAAGGCAGAGTTGAGGGAATAGTGTATTCCTTTACGCTCAGGGAATCTTCATCTGCAATCACTGTACCGGAAAGCATATCCGGTAACATCACGGTAGGAACGTATGCAACAGAGGGCGGAAGTGTGAAGCTTCTTGACGCAAATAATTCTCCGATTGGTACAGTAAACGGAGAGGCAAGCTCCGGTGATGTCTTCACTGCTGTTGCAGAGGCTGCCTCCGGCTATAAGTTTGCTTACTGGAAGGATAGCTCCGGTACGGTAGTGAGCGAAGACGCGAATTACAGCTTTACGGCATATTCAAACACAGCCCTCATCGCTGTATTTGACTCCGACGATGCAGGAAACGCGGTTGAGTTTTTTGATGCAGACGGCAAGCTTTTGAGCAAAACAGAAAATATTGCTGACGGAACTGTATTCGATAGTATAACTAAGCCAGATATGAGCGCAAACGCTCTCTTTAAAGAATGGAGCATTGATGCTGAAACCGAAATTTCAGGCATTATGCGCGCAGTAGCTCGTTATAATGATGCAGGAAGCATCATTTCAAACGTAATCGTGACAACTCCCGGAGAGTCAAAAAAAGAGGTTGGTTACAGTGAGGGCATAACGGTTTCATCTTCGGCTTCTGATTTTGCTGCATGGACAAGAAACAACAAGCTCATAAGCTTTGATAATTCATACACCTATTATGCATGGAACAGCGCAAGCATAGCGGAGGTAAACGGGCTTTCGGTAGAAAAAACACCCATTGTTGTAATTGAAGCACACAAAAACGCAGACCTCGCCGGAACATATATGATAGAGTATGATGCAGCGGGGAAGACGATCGTCGAGGCGGGCATTCTCTTTGGTGGTGAAGCTTCAACCGTAACAAGCGCTTATGCAAAGGCAAAGGTAAGAAATATCAAAGCGCACGGTCAGTTTACAGCTAAGGCGGCAACCGGTGAAAATGTCGAATCCGGTATGCAGAATTACGCTCGCGGGTATATCATCTATAAAGACGGAACGGACATTTGCGTAGCATACACCGATGCTATCGCGACGGTTGCAGAATAATCGGAGGATTCAGAATATGAAGAAAAAAATAATATCTCTGCTGTTTGTATGTATTATGGTTTTGTCCCTTGCAGCTTGTTCCGGCGGCATGTCGGGAGAAAAGGCAAGCTCTGAGCCTCTCACATCGGACGACGTTATCACAATGACAACGCTTTCAAATGCAAGCTGGCCGTATGATGAGGATTGGAAAATATGGGACTACATTGAGGAAGGAACAGGAGCAACGCTTGAAGTGAACGCTATTCCCTCAACGGACTATAAGACGAAATGGTCTCTTATGTATGCAAGCCCCGATACGCTTACGGATATTGTAATGTTCGATGCAAAAAAGGATACGGAAAAGTATGCAATTCAGGGAGCGTTCAAATCCTTTGAGGAAATGGAAGAGTATATGCCGAACTTCAAAGCATTTGCCGATTCTTTATCCGAAGAAGAATACGACCGTATTATTGCCGTGAGAAAGGCGTATGACGGAAACATTTATTACAGCCCGGGAACGGGAAGAGAAACAACCCGCAGCATACGTGCGTGGCTCTATCGCAAGGATATTTTTGACAAGCATGGCCTTTCGGTTCCCACTACCTATGACGAGGTGTATGAGGTATCAAAGAAGCTTAAAGAAATCTATCCGGATTCGTATCCTTACGGAGTGCGCTCCGGTATGACGGTTCTTGACACTGCAGGCTCTAACTGGAAGGAATATTGGGCTCCGGGAGCATACTATGACTATAATGAGGGAAAGTGGTACTACGGCGCAACTGAGGATGTCATGCTTGATATGATAACCTACTATAAGCGTATGGTGGATGAGGGGCTGACATCTCCGGACTTTATGACAATCAACATCCAGTCCTGGCAGGAGCTTGTTACCACCGATCGCAGCTTCCTTATGCCTGATTATCTCACGCGAATTGACTTCTTTAATTCGATAGCCCGGGATAACAACCCTGAATTCAATCTTACTGCATTTGTTCCGCCGGTTGCAAATCCGGAAACGGGAAAAGCTCAGCTTTCCAAAGTGAACTATGAGTCTGTAGGATTTACAATAAGCAATACGGGCGATGAAAAACGTATGGCAAATGCTGCAAAGTTTGTTGATTGGTTTTACTCGGACGAAGCTCTTGAGCTTATGTCATGGGGCAAGGAGGGCGAAACCTACGAGGTAAAGGACGGCAAAAAAGTATATATAAAGGAAAATGAAAATGATCAGGTAAATACGCTTTATGGCTTCTTCACTCACGGGACATTTGCCCGCCTCGATCCGGAGGCTGTGGAGGCAACCGAGTCTGCTGAGGTTTCGGCGGTACGTGATATGGCAATCCGGCAAAGTGACCCCTATTATAACCCGACAAGCTATCTCTCTTTCAGCAACGAGGAAAACAAGGTGATAGACGAAACCTTCGCCGCTTGTCGAACCTTCTCGGAAGAAATGATCACGAAGCTTATTTTGGGGCAGGAGCCGCTCTCTAAGTTTGATGAAATGGTACAGTCTCTCCGTGACTTGGGAACAGACAGACTTATTGGTGTATACGAATCCGCATATAACAGAGTAAAAGGATAAAGCGAGAAAAGAGAGGGAGGATCGAATTGCGCGATTCTCTCTCTTTATGAGGTGAAAAAACTTATGAATAAAATCATTATGCATATCAACTATGGCGAAGTGGCGCAGAATTCTTACGGAAGCCGCAGGATTGACGATATATGTGCCGTTGCAGCCAATATCGGTTTTGACGGAATTGAGTTTCGCGGAAGCCTGCCGAAGGAATTGGCAAGCTTATCTTTTCGTGAATACGCAGAGCAGATTGCCAAAGAAAAGAAAAAATACGGGCTTTCCCGGATTATGTTCGGTATAGGAGTAGCCGGTTGTACGGGAGTGACGGCTGAGGAGCGGAAAAAGGTAATAAGCGGTGCGGTTGAGCAAGCGTATATCGCAAGCGAGCTTTGCGGGACAACGCTTTGCAATGTATGGACATCAAACTTTAAATCAACAATCCCCACGGCAGCTGCACAGTCTTATGAATTTCACGGCAGTGCCGCGGCAACGCCTGAAGCCTGGGAGGAATATGTCTATACTTTCAAGTGTATCGGCAACGAGCTTGAAAAGCTCGGGGTAAGGCTTGCCCTTGAAACGCATATGAACCGGATTCATGACGTTCCGGCAGCGTGCAAAAAATTTGTTGACCTTATCGACAGTCCGATGATAGGGCTTAATATGGATTACGGCAATACGGTTTATTTTCCGGAGCGTCCCTCGGTTGAGCAAACAATAGACCTTTACGGAGATAAGCTGTTCTATGTGCATCTTAAAAATTCTGTTTCGGTTCCGGGAACGCAGATGAGAATGCCGACGTCCCTTTCGGGAGGCGAGATTAACCACAGAGAATACTTTAAAAAGCTTTGTGATGTCGGCTTTGAAGGACCAATCGGAATAGAAGCGCCGCGCCCGGGAGATCGGATTTTGTATGCCAAAGAGGATTTTGAATACTTTAAATCAATTACAACGTCTCTGTAAGGATGCAAAAACAGTCAAGAACGGTAATGTTTTAAAATAACACTTGTAACAGTATACTTTTTATGGTATACTGTTTTTATCACAAAAAGGCAGAGTAGGGAATATCGGGTTAAGTGCCGTGCGAACGGGGAGTTGTCGTGCGGACGAAAGCGCGTTATGCGTTGCCGTGA
>JAFQVE010000420.1 GCA_017408185.1 Oscillospiraceae bacterium
ATAAAATAGAAATGACAGGCATTATGCTCAATGAATCTGCCGATTATTCGATTTATGTAAACGGCGAATATGCAGGAGACTTTGTTTTCCACGACAGCGCGGCATTAAGCGGTGGAAATGAGGGTGCCGAAGGTAAAGTCTACAGAAGAAGCGAAACTCTTAACACGATTTATCTGCCTTACGGCGATGTGGAAATCTCCTTCCGTGCAAGACGGCTTAACGGAAGCTCGGCATTCTTTGTTCCGTACACGGTAACGCTTAATCCCTCGGAATATCAGGAAGAGCTTCGTCCGGTTAAGGTTGAAACAACGATGTCGGCGATGCTTCCGTTAAATGAGAGTGAAGCGGTCAGCGGGCGTGTGCTTATGTCCGACGGCACGTACCGCCTTTTCGGACCGGCAAATGACGGTAAAAACGATGCATCAAACGGTGTGTATATGATATATGCAGAGATTGATGGCATCGCTAATGATTCCGTTGCTGCAATATCGGATCCGCTCGACCCGAAATTTGCAGAATCCGATACATTTAAATTCACGGTAAATGGAAAATCTGTCGGAAAAGCGGACGTAAAGATAGTTGTCAAGGTTGACGGCGAGGAGTATACGGAAACGCTTCCGATTGAAATTATTGAAAAGCCGACACTTCATTCGGTTGAGCTTGAATTTGACAAGGAAAAGCTTCCGATGACAAGAACGGCACACACAGAGCTATCTCTGACACGAAGCACGGACTACAAAGAATATACATATGATTCTTCTGTTGTATACAGAAGCGATGATGAGTCGATTGCAACTGTTGATGAAAATGGTGTTATTACCGGTATTTCAGAGGGAACAACGACGATTTATGCAGACGTCACCGACTGGGACGGAAACGTTGTAACCGGTGAAAAGGAGATTGTCATTACTCCGACACCGACACTCTATGAAATCAAGGGAAGCTATGCAACCGAGCTTGTTACGGGAAATACTGATGAAATAAAGCTCGAAGCTGTTATGAATGACGGAGAGCCGGGAGACATTTCAAAATATCAGATTACATATGAAAGCTCAAACGAGGCTGTCGCGACGGTGACAAACGGGCTTGTAACCGCGATGGGAGCCGGCGAGACGATAGTATCAATAACGGCAGAGGGTGAAAACGAAAGATTATGCTCTGTTGTGTATAAGCTTACGGTTTATGACGAAATAGACCCGATTGTGATTGATTTTTCAAAGACTGTGGCAAAGCTTGATTATTCGCTACCTGATACCACTCCGGGATACACGATCCTCACAGATATCGCCAAACCGACGCAATACAGGATGTTTGACTGTGACGGCAGAGATATGCTTCAGATAAGAACGGGATCTACTTTATGGCCTGCCGGCGGAGATATATCAAAGTCTGCATTTGCATTCTCATTTGAGGCGCGAAGCGGCGGATATTATTCACTTGATATTTTTGGCGGAATTTATCGCTCATGCGCAGTATATTCAGTATATATAAACGGAACTTATGCAGGAGAATACAACTTCTCCGATCCATCGGGAATAGCCACGCGAAGAGCAGGCGAGGAAAAAACACTTAATACCGTTTATCTCGAAAAAGGAACAAATGAGGTTACGTTCCTTCTCCGTGAATTGCCGGTGGTTGTTGCGGACGGAAAAGAGTACAAAGGAAGCTATCTTATTCTCAGAAGCCTAACGTTCACACCTACTGAAAAAAACTTTGAATGTGTCGAAATCAAAACCGAAATCCCCAGGGAAAATCTCAGTGACGACGTTGTGAAACTTGCTGTTGGTGAAAAAATTGACATTGCAGCGTATGCTTATATGGATGACGGAAGTCTGTATGCCTTTGGTCCATCCTATGACGGAAGCCTTGTTGATGAAAAAAACAATATCACAATTACTGATGAAAAGGGAAAGGTTTCGGTTGTTTCGACTACGGACATTTTAAACGACGGAAAAAACAACTTTATCCTGAAAGGTGAAAATGCAGGAGAGACTGTTCTTGTAGTAAATGCCGTAATAGACGGAAAAAACTATACTAAAGAGATTTCTGTTATAGTAATGGAAGATCCGCTCGTTTCAACGGCAGTTACAACCGAAGCGGAGGAACTTTATGCAGGAGATATGGCATATCTTATTGCAAAGCCCGCCCTTGCTTCCGGACGTATTCTTTCGGCAAGTGCGGCAGTTTCAAGCTTCAAATCGCTTGATGAGGACGTTGCAACAGTAGAGGATAACCTTCTTGTAACTCATAAGGCGGGAACTGCTCGGATTGAGGTTACAACAACCTTCAACGGAGTGACCATAACCGGAATATCTGAAATCGAGATTCAAGAAGCAGGACTAAGCTCTGTTACAATAACTGCAGGCGGAAGTGAAACCATCCGTCTGACTGATAAAGGGCTTACGGACACCGTTCCGCTTAAGGTCTTTGCGTATGATAATGTAGGCAATGAAATTAACTTGAAGGATGCAAAAATCACCGCAACTGAAAGCTCTGAAACAGTTGAGCTCGACGA
>JAFQVE010000421.1 GCA_017408185.1 Oscillospiraceae bacterium
ACGGCAAGTCTTTCTCTTACAGGTGCTATGGCAGATTCGTGGGAAAGCTCGGATGCAGCTATAGCGGAAGTTGACAATGACGGTGTTGTAACCGGTAAGGCTATCGGTCGTGTAACAATCACCGCAAAGAAAGACGGCGAGAAAATTGCATCCATCGAAATTCCTGTCGTCGGTGAAAACCTTCTTATAAGAAATGGCGTAAACCACGGTAAGTTTGAGGGTGGAACGGAGTCATTATTTGATGATAAATCGGGTTATTTTGTTACTGGTAACAAGAACTTGAAAGCCCAGCATTTTTGGTATACTCCGACATCTTCAAATTCCGGAAGTGCACGTTACCCTGATGCGGTTACCATTGAAAATATAACGACGTCGGTTAGCTCTGCGACACCGGCATTGAAGTTTACTATCAGCAAAATTCTCACTAGTGGGAGTACGACACGTAAATTTGAGCTCAGGACAGCAACGATGATTAACAACACCTCCGATTATGCAGACTATGCATATGGTGCTATCGAGACAGAAAGCGGAAAATTGTACGAACTGTCCGGTTGGGCAAAATTTGATCATACAAAAATGAGAAATCTTTACGGTACGGTCAAGTATTACAAAGAAGACGGCACCACAGCTTCCACCGCTCTTACAGCAGTGAATGACAAGGCATCCTTAACTGCAAGCAACGAATGGCAGTATTTTAATACAATGCCTGTGGCTCGTTATACTTTCACGGATGCAATAGCTGCACAAATGTTTTTTTCATCATCGTACAGTGATACTGCAGATGCAACGTCTGACATTTATTTCGCAGATTTGTCTTTCCATGAAGTTGCCTATGATTTGCAATTTAAATCTCAAAGACACTTCAATAACAGAGAAGTTGGATTTACTGCAAAAACAGATTTTTCATTCCTTTCAAACACCGGTAAAGAGATTGTTTCATTTGATTCAGACGGCAATGTAGTTGATATCCCAGTAGTATACAATAGTACAAATCCGGAAGTAGCAACTATTAATGAAAGCGGCGTGATTACCGCAGTCGGCGTAGGTACAACTACGATCAGTGTGACAGTAACGGTATCAGGTAAAGAGATAAAAAAAGAACTCGATCCACTTACAATCTATCCCAAAACCGATACGGAAGTTACCACAGCCTTCACTCCGGATAACACCGATACAGATGCAGAGTATGATGAGCCTGCAGTAATCGCTATCAGCAAAGACGGCGTGGACAGCATAACTTCCGCCCCCAACGGTGACGGAACACATACCGTTACAGCTCCGGCAACGAATAAAGCGGGTAAGAAATTCCTTTACTGGGCAAAGGGGCTTACCACGCAGAAAAAAATTCTTCTCTACAAGACAAACGAGCTTACAGATTATCTCCCGGATGGAAAATATGCAAATTATCTCATTCCGGTATATGAAGATGATATCTCCGCTCCGGAATACTACAACGCAAACGGTCAGCTAATCCCGGGCGCAAATCAGACCACAACGGTTTCAATGCCGGGCTACGGTACATCAATCGGCTGGGATAAATACGGCGAAAATATTTATGTTGCAAAGTACGAGTTTGACGAGCCGGAAGAAAATATCACAATAACAACAATTAATTGTGCAACTGATAAAGGAAAGTATGCTTTCGGTGATGTTGTTACCTGCACTGCAAACGGAGAAGGTAAGTTCAGATACTGGATGAAGGACAACGAAATTGTCGGAAACGATACAACATATTCCTTTAAGGCATGGAAAAATCACACGGTAGAGGCTGTATATACCGAAGAGGATTATCGTTACACCGGCGCAAAGATGAAAATAATCATTGACAGCTTCAGCGTTGATAACGAAACCGGCGTTATGGCAGAGTTTATCGGTCTTTCCGGTGCAGTTGAAAAGGGTATTATGTTCACTGATAAAGAATCCGGCGACACAACAAACATTGCAATGACAACAAAGGATAGCCAGTTTACTGTTATTGCAGATAAGGCGGGAACATATGCCGGTTATGCAATCCTCAGAAACGGAGATGCTTACACCCTTATCACTGACGGCGAATATATCCACAACTAATAGGAACAATTTACCTGTAGCGGAGAGTAACCCCTCTCCGCTATAATAAAAAAGAGAAAAGAAAACCTCCGGTTGTAAGGAGAAACCAATGAAAAGATTAATTTCATTAATAATCACAATAAGCATGCTGCTGTCTCTTATCCCGGCATCTCTTGCAGCAGGGGATATAGAGGTCGCATTCCCGCAGAAGATACTCAGCGTCGGCTCGTCTGCCGCGCTTTCAATAAGCGGAGCAAGCGGTGCTACGCTGCACATCCAAAGCTCGGATAGCAACGTGCTTCACGCAAAGGACGACGGCACCGTAACTGCGTTTTCAATCGGCAATGCAACGGTTACGGTTACTGCCGATTTCGGCGGTGGAGTCTTTAAAACAGACTCTGTCGAAATCGCAGTTGTCGGTGAAAACCTGTTTAACAGCCGCGGTGTAGATAACGGCTCTTTCGCAGGTGGTAGTGCATCGCTTTTTAAAGACCAGTTTGCAAGATTTTATTATGGCTTTACAAAACTTTGTAAGCCGGCGTCCTTCTGGGCAGCAACAACGGAATCAGCATACGCCCAGACAGCAGATGTTGTACCAATGGCTTCTGCAGTAAATCCTAACGCAAATGTTCTTAAATATTCAAGGACAACGGAAGCTGCTAATAAGCAGATAGCTATAAGAACGAGTGAGTTTAAGCCTGCGACGGGATATCAGTACGGTGCATATCTTGTCGATCATACAAAGCTCTATGAATTTACCGGTTGGATGAACTTTGATGATATGACGGATGCTCCTACTGTCACAGCGCGTGTAAACCACGGAACCACACCCGACGATAAAACTCAGATTGCGAAGTATGGAGATATGGCTTCCGCTAACGGTGGTGATAAGAAAAATTCCGGAACTCTTGGTTGGCAGTATTTTAACACTTCGGCATACGATATGCGTCTTATTCCGGATAGTGTTGAGGTGTATGCAGTGCCTCAGCTTTCATCAGGTAAATCTGCTTGGACAGGCGATTTCTATTTTGCGGATGCGTCCTTCCACGAGGTAAAGTACAGCACGCTTGATTTTGAACTCAAAGAAGGCTCCGGTGTGACTTCGGTAGGAGATACGTTGTCAACAACCGTAGCACATTTTTCAAACACGGGTAAGGAAATTGTAAGCTTTGATGCAAATGGTGCAAAGCAGGATATAAAAGTAGAATATGCTACAACGAATTCTGCAGTTGCAACGGTTTCAGATGCAGGGGTCATATCGGTTGTTGGCGAAGGTACTGCTGACATAACTGCAACTGCAACACTTGGCGGAACAACGCTCACAAGTGTTATTCCGATAACCGCGACAGATGAGAATGTTCTTCACACTGTTTCGCTTTCTGCAGATAATCAGACCATATGGCTTGGGGAAATAGGTATGCTTTCCGTTTTTGGAACACTCCGTAACGGTACACAGGCAAACCTTTCAGGTGCATCCATTAACTTTACGAGTGACAACACATCTATATTGACGGTTGATGCGAACGGCAAGGTAACACCCGTTTCCGTTGGGAATGCAAATGTAAAAGCAGAGGTAACCCTCGACGGTGTAACACGCGTAGGCTATATCAATCTGTGTGTTGAAGAAAAACCTCCGGTAAAGCTTGATTCTGTAAAGCTGGAGCTGGCGGAAAGCTTGATTGTCGGAGATAGCGAAGAAATTGCGGTTTCGCTTATAATGAATGATGGTAGCAAGGGGAATCTTTCCGATGCTGAAATTACGTATTCAAGCGCGGATGAAACAGTTGCAAAAGTTTCACGCACCGGTAAAGTGACTGCGATTTCCGCAGGAACAACGGAAATCCGTGCAACCGTAACGCTCGGCGGCGGAACAAAGAGCGCGTCTGTAAAGCTTACGGTTATGGATGACCCCGATGGAATAAAGCTTCAGTTTAAGGCAAAGCTTGTAAATGTGGGCGATACGGCAAAGGTAGAAGTGCTCAACGCAGAACGTGCAAAGGATATTGCCTTTACAACTTCAGATGAAAAAATTGCTGTGGTTGATGAAAACGGAAACGTAACCGGCATCAATATCGGCAGAGTTACCATAACTGCAACTGCAGATTTCGGTGGGAACAAAATAAAAACTGCATCAATTGAAATTCCGGTTGTAGGTGAGAATATACTTGACAGCCGCGGTGTTGACCAAGGCACTTTTGACGGAGGAAGATTTTCTCTGCAAACGGGGGCAATGGACGATTTTGTTGCAGCAGATAAAAATCAGTTCTGGTGGGTCCCGGCTGTGTCCGTATATGCCGAAAAGGTAGCGATAGTTAATGGTGAGTCTTATGGTTCTAAGCTTTCAAATCTTTTGAAGGTAACACGCGAAAATGTAAGTGTTGACAATCAGATTATCGTTGCAACCGACAGATATGCAAATAAGGGCGGTCAAAGCGGCGGTTTTGTTCTTGATAACTCTAAAATATATGAATTCACCGGTTGGGTAAACCAAAGTGGCGTGACAAATGCTCCGGCGCTTTCTTGTGCGGTTTTCCAGTATTTTGGAAAAGGTGAGGACGTATATGGTGCGCTTTCAAGCTCTCATCGTGTTGCACCATCGGGCGATGGGGAATGGAAAAGCTTTAACACAACTCCATTTGATATATCGGATGTTGAAATTGAAATCACAGCTCAGCCACGCATAAATTCAGGAAAATCTGCTTGGACGGGAAGTTTTTACTTTGCTGATTTTTCCTTCCATGAGGTAGAGTTTGATAAAGTCAGCTTTACTCCAATGGCATCTATGGGAAATCTCAAAGTAGGTGATAGCATAACAACAACTGCTGTTCCGCTCTCAACCACAGGAATGGAAATTAAGAGCTTTGATGCCGCCGGGAAGGCGAAAACCGCAGTGGTTTCTTATGCAAGCTCTGATGAGACCGTCGCTACCGTAGCTCCCAACGGAACAATAACTGTTACGGGCGAAGGCGTTGCTACCATAACAGCCTCCATAACTCTCGGCGGCGTAATGCGCTCGGCAACTCTTCCGGTTTGCGTAGTCGATGGCGTTGCACCGGAAAAGGCAGAGCTTTTTGTCGATAAGGCAACGCTTGCGGCGGGGGAAACGGCGCAGAGCACTGTAAAGCTCGTTAATAACGATGAAACCTATGCAGATATATCGGATGCAGAGATAACCTTCTCTTCACAAAATCCTTCTGTTGCAGAGGTTGATGAGATAAGCGGCGTTATTACTGCAATTTCTGAAGGTACGGCAAATGTAATCGTTAATGTTCTATACCGGGGTGCAATCTACACAGCAGTTGTGCAGGTGAAGGTTGTTTCGGACGAGCTTCGTTCCTTGCAGATAACAACAGAAGATCTTCTTCAGCCGGGAGAAACCTGTGCAGCGGATGTTAAGCTTTATTCTGCTGACGGTAAGGTTCTTTCAAATGATGATTATGACATAACTTATGTAACATCGGATGAAGCAATTGCCTCTGTTGAGAGCTATGGTATGGTGAATGCTCATATGGGTGGTGTCGTCACGATAACGGCTTATGCCTCTAAAGATGGAATAACTGTCCGCGGAAAAACAAGGCTTGTTGTAAACTACTTAAAGGATGTAAGTCTCACGGTAAACGAACCTTCTCTTGAACCCGGTGACAAGAGTGATCTTTCCGTATCGCTTGCAATGTATGACGGGCAGGAGATAGACACTGATGATTGCACTCTTTCATATCAGAGCTCGGATGACGGAGTTGCCTATGTCGACGATGACGGAAAAGTTCTTGCTGTAGGCGACGGTGAATGTTATATCACGGCATATGCAACGTATGAAGATGTAGTGGCTGAGTCAAGTGCTGTGAAAATATCGGTTTATGATACATATCCGCTTGTTTCGGCAGAGCTTACGGGACCCGCATCTGTAAAAGACGGTTCGTGGGGGCAACTCGCAATTTCAGGAACGCTCGAAAGCGGTCAGGAAGTTGACATTCTACTTGAAAATGTAACGTTTGAGATTGTGGAAAGTTACCCTGAAAATGCAGTAACCGTCGATGCAAACGGCGTTGTACGCGGTGTAGAAGTCGGATATGCAACCATCCGCGCGAAGGTAGCCTACCGCGGTGCGGAAGATCTTCACAGTAATGCAGTTACTGTAAATGTAACAGAGGGTACTGCTGAAGAAATAATGATTGATTTCCGCGCCAGCTATACTCCTTCTGCAGCGACCATAGCATCAAACGGCTGGACGATAAATTATGAGCTCAGCCGAAACAGTATTGCAACCTCTCTTGAAAGACACGAACTATATGGTGTACGTGCAACTTTCACAGGTTCATGGATAAACGGAATGGGAACAACTACGAACCGATTTGCGTTTGATTTTAACGTTCCGACAGATGGCATATACAGAGTTGAGTACGCCGGCGCCGGCTCTGATATGGCGGGAATAAATTCGATATTTATTGACGGCAAATTTATGGGAACATACAGTCACCGTTTTGAAACCCGGGAAGTTCAGATGAACGATCCGAAAACGCTCAATACAATAGAGCTTTCCTCCGGTATTCACACGGTTCTTATCGGCGCACTTGATATAACAGGAAGCACGAAAGGAAATGTCACATATCCGTATATAACCTATGTGAAGCTTACTCCGGTTGATGAGATGCCTGTTCCGGTAGAAGTAAGCGTAGATGAAGAAAATATAACTCTTGCTGTAGGTGAGATTGCTGAAATCGACGCTGCGCTCATTATGAGCAACGGTGAAGAATACGGTTTTGGCGCAGACTATAAGGCCACAGAAGCGTACACCGACGGCATAACATTCACCACCGGCGACAATGGCATTATTTCTGTTGATGAATCTACGGGTAAAATACGCGCGCTTTCTGCAGGTGATGCAAAGGTTACTGTTACGGCAAAGCTGGGGAATGATAGCTTCACAAAAGAAGTTTCGGTCACTGTAACCGATGAAATTTTGAGTGTCGTAACCGCTAAGGTTAAGAACAAGACTGTTTTTGTTGATGAAGCAGTGGATGTTGAGGTAGAGGCAATTCTCGAACCGGGCAGAAGGGTTACGGATAATCCGGGAGTTGAGATAAGCTATGTGTCCATGACTCCGAACACCGTGACGGTCGAAGGCGGTGTTATAACTGCAATAGCAGCAGGATACGGACAGATAAAGGTTATAGCCAAACTTGGCAAAATTACGAAAGAATATCTTGTCTCCTTTGAGGTTTTTCCGTCTGACTTTGACAAGCTTTCGCTTTTTCTCTCTGCAGGAAGATATTATGTCCTCAAAAATATAGGGAGCATAAAGCTTATTCCGCATGCGTTCACAAATCTCGGAAAAGAACTTGATCTCAGCGAAGCTGAAATCACCTTCAAATCAAGCAATCCGGAGATTGCACCGATAAATGAAGCAGGTGAAATTACGCTTAATGAACTGGGTAAGGTAACCTTTACGGTTGAAGTTTCAAAAAACGGCATAAAGAGAACTGAAAGCCTTGCAATAGAGATTGTTGACGGTAAATCCGAGCCTACGTATCATACAATGCAGATGCGCGAAAGCACGCTTTCTAATATTTCCAAGTATGACTGGGCGAAAGATATGCGCGTCAACGCTGTGGAAAAGGCAGATAAATACGTTGAAGAGGCAATGAAGATTCGCACGTTGATTGAGCCGGAGGGCTTGCCGCGAAGCACGCTTATAAGTCATAATACAGATCCTGAAGCTTATTCATGTGCATATTGCAAAACAGATTGCCGTGCGGAATATGGTTTGTATCCGTGGATTGTTAATCCGCTTGTTCGTCCGTGGAAAATCCAGTGTCCGGAATGTAAGCGTCTTTTCCCGAGCAATGATTTTCAAAGCTATTATGAGCTTGGGCTTGATGAATACGGAAAGTTTGATGCGGAGCGGGCGCGCAACGAAAATCAAAGGCTTATAGACTCGGGGTTTTTCGCAAACCAGTCTGCAGAGCGTCAGAAAAACGGATATCTTGCAAATGACCTTTATCCCGAAAAGGGTGAAGGCTGGGGTGTAGACGACGGTTGGGGATTCCTCACTGGAAAAACACTTGATAATGGTCTGCCTCAGCGCATTTCGTTTATAGCATATTATCTCCATGACGGAATATGGGTTTCTGCAGGTTCTTATAAAGGATTTATTCAGGATGCACTTCCGGCTCTCCAAAACGCTTATCTCTACACCGGAGATGAAAAATATGGAAAAGCAGGACTTCTGATTCTCGACCGTATTGCAGACCTTTATCCGGATTACAGTTGGAATCAGCATAATGAATTTTTCTATACAGCACATGGCGGGTCGGGGTATGGAAAGATTGCCGGCAACATTCGTGAACCGGTGCTTGTGGATATCTTCACAGAAGCTTATGATGCGTTCTATCCCCTGATGGAAGATGAGGAAATTATTCGCATACTCAGCGCCGAATCGAAAAGATGCGGCATTGATAACCCGAAAACTAACGCATGGCTTATACGTCAGAACTTTGAGGATAATCTCCTTCGTGAAGCGTATGACGGTATAAAAGGGAATCTCATAGCCGGAAACTTCGGTAAGTATCAGTCCACGCTCTCTCGAATATCCATTATACTTGACCATTATCCGGAAAGTAAGGGAATGATAGATTGGATATTGCAACCGGGAGAACCGATGTACAATCCGCTGAAGATAACAGGTGGAAACCTGCTTAATCATCTTATGTCGATAATAGATCGTGACGGTCATCCGCAGGAGTCTCCGGCGTATAATATCGGTCAGCTTGGACGTATTCTTCCTGTTGCAGACAATATCGCAAGATACGACGACTATCCAGTTGCAGATATTTACAAAAACCCGAAGTTCTTCAGTATGTTTGATGCGAACATTCATATTTCCAAAGCTCTCGGATACGCTCAGATAGGTGATGGCCATTATACGGGTGGCGTTGATGAGTTGATCTCGGCGTCAACTGCGGCATCTTACTTTATGAAAACAGGAATCGTAGAGCTTGCGCAGTATGCATATGACAGAAACGGGAATTCCGTTGAGGGGCTCTATGGAAATATTTATGATGAAGATCCCGAGGCAGTTCAAAAAGAAATTCTGAAGGTTATTGAAGAATATGGCGAGCTTAACCTTGGAAGTGAGATGCTTACGGGCTTTGGCTTCTCGATCCTCAGAAGCGGAAAGATGTATGATTCTGTAGGAAGTGCTGCAAGCCGGGATACACGTAAGAATATCTGGATGTTCTGGAACAACAATGAGTCTCACGTTCATGCCGATGCGCTTGATATCGGAATAGAAGCGTTTGGAATAAATATGGCTCCGGAACTCGGTTATCCTGAGCAGACCGGAGATCAGCCTAACCGTGCACAGTGGGTATCGGCAACGCTTAGCCACAATACTGTTTCTGTGGTAGGGGAGAATCAGCAGCGCGCTCTTGGTATTCCGGTTCATTTTGATGATTCTGGCAAAGTCAGAGTCATGGAAGTGGATTCTGGCAATTCGTACGCAGATGTGGATATATATCGCAGAGCGGTTGTTTCTGTGGAGATGGACGAAGATACCTTCTATGCGGTGGATTTCTTCCGGGTTCTCGGCGGCGATGACCATATCTACAGCTTCCATGCCCAGTCTGATGAAATATATGCAACAGAAGGGCTTGAGCTTAAACCTCAGGTTGACCGATACGGCAATCCTAAAGGAACATATGCAGGTCTTAATGTTCCGTTCGGACAGGATCCGACGACGGGCTCAGCACTCACGTATCACCCCGGATTTACGTGGCTTGAAAATGTGCGTCGTGCGCAGAATGTAAGTGGTAATTTCTCTGTGGATTTCAAAATAAAGGATTTCAGAAAAATTCTTCCGTATTCAATGAATCTTCATATGAAAATGACAATGGTCAATGATAAGCGTCTTGCTGAAGTTGCTCTTGCAACAGGTTATCCGCCGAACCGAGCTGAGAACAAAATGATTTCTTCTCTTGAATATGTTCTTGTAAGGCGAAAGGGAACAAACCTTGATTCTATGTTTACAACCGTCTTTGAACCGTATCGCGATACAAGCAAAATAGAAGAAATTACCGGCGTAGAGATGGTTGTATCCGGGAATAAAAAACCTGCAAAGACTGATGTAGCGCGTGCAGTCAAGGTTAAGGTGTCTGATGAAAGAACAGACTATATCGTTTACTCAACTAACCACGAAGTAACATACACCGTTGGCGGCTTGTTTGAGTTCAGCGGCTGTATAGGAGTTCTCTCAGTTGACGCAAACAACAATGTTCTTTATCGCTATGTAAATGACGGAACAAATATTGCTGGAGTTACAAGCGAGAAATGTGAGATAACAGGAAAGGTTGATGACTTCACAAAAGAGCTTCAGCTTGATAACAGCATAACGATAACAACCGACACTGCAGTCTCTCCTGAAAGTCTTGTTGGCAGATATATTTATATCAACAACACAAGCGGCGAAAACGGCGTGTATAAGATTTACAATGCTGAAGATGCAGCCGGAGGAAAGACAGAACTCGATATCGGAAAAGTAACGCTTGTAAACCGTTATGAGGATCCGCTTGATATGAACAGTGGCTTTGTGTATAACATCGAAGATGGAAATACATTCAGAATTCCGCTTTCGTATGAAGAGAACTTCCATCCGGTATTTGAGGATGCACCAAAAGGCGTGACAACAAGTGCAGGTAGCTCCGTTAAGGTAACAGTCAGCGCAACGGCAGATGAGAGCACTGATGGAAGCATAACATATTCTGCGCGTCAGCTCCCGCGTGGTGCAAGTGTTGATGCTGTAACCGGGACAGTAACGTGGAAGCCTGATTCAAGCCAGGTGGGTGAAAATCTTGTCGCGATTGATGCTGCGGATGAATACGGCAGAATAAGCACCATTTACTTCACGATAACGGTTTATGGTTCAACTACCGGAGGTTCATCATCGGGCGAAACCGAAAAGCCGTCAAC
>JAFQVE010000422.1 GCA_017408185.1 Oscillospiraceae bacterium
GTACTGCTGTTGATAAGGATAACAAAAACATCTATGAAACTTATGGATGGAAGTATTTTGATATGTCCGAGGCTTTGAAAGCGAAAGAACTAAAGGATAGCAGTGGGAATAAGAAACACGTTGCGTTAGTTTGGACTACAGCGAATCACCTCTTTTTTCATGCTTCCGCTGGCGTGCCGATTGAGTTTGCACTGTCCTTAAAAGCTCCGGAAATATCAGGTTTTTATGTCCCAACATTGAACTGGTATAGCGGTAACAACAACGCATCGCTTGATTGGTATTTAAGCAAGTCGGCAGCAGGGATGACAACTGTTGAACAGTATTTAAAAACAGAGAATTTTGTCGCAACAGATTCACAAACAACAGCAAATAATTACGAATTGTCTTCGCCGAAAGCAATTTATACGACGGGTGATGATGAGATTCTAACAGCTTTTTCTGCTGTAAAGTCTAAACAATATAAGTTTGTCTCCATCACACTTAATCCTTTAATTCCTACAGAAATGATAACGACGGTCAATGAGACTAACACTGTTTCACTCAACCTCACAGATGCCGATACAACAAACGACACAGCAACGGCATCAACAACAGTCAGCGGAAAGACTATTGTTGGAACAACAGAAACCTCAATCACCAATATGCCGGTATCCAACAAATTCATTACATACAAATCTTCCAATGACGCTGTTGCAAAGGTTGCAGCAGACGGAACAATCACAGCGGTTGGTAACGGAACAGCGACGATTTATGCAGAAAGTTCTGATGAGAAATATAGTTCGTCGGAAAATGGTATCACCGTAACAGTTACAGCACCGGCAGAACCCGAAGATGATGAAGCACTCTCCGATGCATTTGATGCAAAGGAAGAAACAGTTAATACATATGTTGAGTCCACAGTAACGGGAATTACAGAAGATACGACAATCAAGGCAGAAAAGAACAGTGACGGAACATTCTCGCTCACAGCTCCTGAAACAAAGTCGGATAAAAAATTCCTCTATTGGGCAAAGGGGATGAGTGCAAACAAGAAGATAGTATCCTTTGATAGTGTTCTTTCAGACTATATGCCTGAGGAAGACGGCAAGAACTACCTCGTCGCAGTATACGAAGGCGATGTTTCCGATATAGCTGAATACTATAATGCAAACGGTCAGCGTATCGCAACAAAAACTGAGCCGGCACTTCCTTCGATGGCAGGCTTCGGCAAAGCAACAGGATGGAAAAAGTATGGCGAAACAAATATCTATGTTGCAGAATACGAAGGCAAAACACAGCCCGATAATGTAACCGTAACAGTTGATGGAAAGGCAAATACAGTTCCTTACGGAACAGAAATAGTCTGCACTGCAGACAGCACAAAGGCAAATTTCAAGTGCTGGACAAAGTCCGATATCAACGGAAAAACAGAAATAGTCAGCGCAAATGAAACATACAAGTTCAATGCCTGGGAAGACTGCGAAGTTACGGCAATATACGAAGACCATATATACAAAGGTGATAAGTTCAAGATTATAATTGATACATTTACTGTCGGAGAAGAGACAGGCGTTATGGCTGAGTTTATCGGTCTTGACAATGCAGTTGAAAAAGGAATTATGTTCGGAACTAAGAAAATTGCAATGACACGTCCGGGAAATCAGTTTACAGTAACAGCTGATAAAGACGGAACCTTCAAGGGTTATGCAATTGTTGGAAACGTAGCAGATGGATATACAATGATAACAGACGGTGAAATCACAGTAACAGCAGGCAAATAAAGCGTTCAATATAGCGGAGAGACCTTCTCTCCGCTATAATAAACAGAAGGGAGAAAGAATATGAAAAGATTATTATCCTTACTTCTTGCAGTAACAATGATAGTCGGTCTTTTGCCGATAGCTTCGGCAGAAGAAACCACCTTGGCGGAGACTATGACATCATTGGATGAGAAGGCAGGCATAACCCTTGTTTATGACATTTCCTCGGCAATAAACAAATTCAAAAGCAACGGTGCAACTCTCAAAGGAGCAGACAGCTTTTTCGGAAAGGGATACTATGCTTTTGATTATGATGCAACAGGCGGATTTTTTGAATATGCCGCCAACAAATCAAGAGATAAATACAGCTGGGACGGTGGCTATAACTATCCTGCAACAGTAGGAGGGCGCCAGGTAGCAGAAGCAAGATCATCAGCAACAGCCGGAGCAAGCGGTATTCAGATGCTTGGCTATTACAGAGCCAGCGAAGGACTTCTCAATAACTGGTTTGCAATAAAAATCAATGTCCCGAAGAGTGGCACATATACTCCGAAGGCAACCTATTGGAAGTATAATAAGGACTGCGAAACCTATCTTGATTATTACCTGATCAAAGATACCGGTGAAGAGCTCGGTATTGCTCTTGATGAAGCAAGACTTGAGGTTGACAGTGAGTATTACATAGGCAGCAAAAACTGTGTTGATACAACTGCCGCAGGCGCACAGACAATCGTTCTGAATGAAGCTTTTGAGAATGATGTAACTCTCGAAGAAGGCGAGTATTACCTTGTATATAAGCCTCGTGTAGTAACGGTGGCAGCGGATTATATCGGTAACTATGCCGTTGCATCAAACTTCACCCTTGATGGCGGACTCACATCAGAACCTGTTCCGATGATGATAAAGACATATTCCGATTCTGTTCGCGTATTTGACGGAGGGGGAACAGCAAACCTTTCAACAAAAGTGTTTATGAGCGACGGAACGGAAAAGAAAGCCACAAACGCGGTTTACACAGCGCTCACACCTGAATTTGCAACAATTGATGAAGCAACAGGTATAATAACAGGTGTTGCACCCGGTGAGGCAAAGTTTGAAGTAACAGCAACAGAAAACGGAAAAGAATATAAAGCAGAAATTTCTCTTCCTGTTGTAAGCAATAAGCTTGCCGGTATAACGGTGAAATATGACCTTTCGGGGGCTATAAGCAAGCTTTCGGCAGCAGGGGCAACGCTTAATGGAGAAGAGAGCTTCTTTGGTAAGGGCTACAGTGCATTTTCCTATGATGAAACCAATGGTTTCTTTGAATATGCTGCCAACAAAACAAAAGGTAAATATAGTTGGGATGATGATGGCTACAATTATCCGGTAACAATTTCAAGCCGTCAGATAACGAGAATGAGAACGATGGACGGCGCAAACGGTCTGCAATTCCTCTCGTTCTATAAAGCGAGCGAAGGTGAATTTTCCTCGTGGTGGGCGTTGAAAATAAAAGTCCCGGCAAGCGGTATTTACACACCGCGTGCTTCATATTGGAAGTATAATAAAGACGGTGAAACCTATCTCGATTATTTCCTTATAAAAAATACCGGTGAGGATATAAAAACGCTTCTTGATGACAGTAAATTCACAACCGACAGTGAGAATTATATAGGAAGCAAAGCTTGTGAGGATACAAACATATCCGGTGCACAGAAGGTTATAGTTGATGAGGCTTTTGAAAACAGTGTAAATCTTGAGTCAGGAGAGTATTATCTTGTATATAAGCCTCGAATAGTCAAAAATTCCTCAAACTATATCGGTAACTATTCTATCGCATCGAGTTTCACTCTTGACGGCGGCAACACAAAAGCGCCTGTGCCGATGTCGGTCCGTATAAAGTCTGATAGCGACAACATCGTCACGGGCGGCGGAATTGCCAAGGTGACGGCAGATGTCTATTTAAGCGATGGCACTGTCAGAACAACAGATGACGTGAAGCTTACTGCCATCACTCCGGATTTCGCAACAGTTGATGAAACCTTCGGCGTAATTATCGGAAATAAAGCCGGTGTTGCAAAGTTTACTTGCGAAGTAAGCTTTGGTGGAAAAACTCTTGACGGCGAATTTTCGATAGACGTTGTTGAAAATACCTCAAGACCGGGCGAAGGTGAGCTCATCACCTATGATATTTCTTCGCGCCTCGATAAAGCATCAAGTGTGAACGGAGCGGACAGCTTCGGAGGTCTTGGCTACAGCGCGCTTTCATATGATTCAAACGACGGTCTTTGGGAATATGCCGCAAACAAGACCAACGGAAAATACAGCTGGGATGAAGGCGGATGGACACATACCACCTATAATGTCGATAAATCTCTTGGCGGTGGTGGTTACACCCGATTCAGACAATCTGCAGATTCAAAAAGAAACGGCTTGCAGATGCTTGCGAAATACGACACGTGGTTTGCAATAAAAATCAAAGTGCCGAAGGCAGGTCTGTACCTTCCTGCATCAACCTACTGGATGTATGGCGGAAGAGGAAACGGCGCTGAGAGCTATATGGATTATTTCCTTATAAAGAATGACGGAACGGAAATGAGCGCTCTTCTTGACAGCGCAAACCTCACAACTTCTTCAAATGGATATATAGGAAGCAAATCGAGCGTTGATTCTTCTCTTGCAAGCGGACAGAGCTTTGTATTTGATGAACCGTTTGATGATAAGATAAGCCTTGAAGATGGCGAATATTACCTTGTCTATAAGCCGCGCAGCATCAAGGGTAGCGACAACTATGTATGTGCATCCAACTTCACGCTTGACGGTGTAAACTGTGTCAAGGACGTTTATGTAAACGCAAAGACAGATATCGAATGGGATGAGGAGAGTAAAATCTCCGTTCTCCCGATCCGTCTTGACGGAACTGCAGTTGCAGAGGGAGATTACACAGTTACGTATTCATCCTCAAAGACAACGGTTGCAACAGTTTCGGATGACGGCGTTGTCAAGGGAATTAACGAAGGCAGCGCAACAATCGATGTGACGGTATCCGACGGAATAGGCTCAATCACAAAGAGTTTTGTTTTTAATGTTACCGATAACTCCGGTATGAAGGATGTTATTTTCAACATCGCAGATAAAATTTATCTCAATCAGAAGATACTTCTCGATGCCGATGCTGTTATGAACAGCGAAAACGTTCTTGATATTCCCGATGATTGCATATCATATAGCGTTTCACCTTCGGATATCATAACGATCAGCGGCGGTGTTCTGCTCGCCGTAAAAGAAGGAACGGCAACCGTAACAACAGATATTGAGTTCAAAGGCGAGAAAAAGAGCCTTGTAAATGAAATTACTGTTGTTCCGGGAACGGGAAAAACAGAACCGACAATATATACAAATAAAGAGCGCGGAAATGCGCTCAACAATATCGAAAAATATGATTGGGCAAAAAAGACACAGAAAAACGCTATAAAGAATGCGGACAGTGTTCTTGAGAGAATTGATATTCTCCGCTCGCAGATTTTCGGTGAAGGACTTCCTCGCGGACGTCAACTTGGATGTAAGGGAGATGAATATTATATCTATTGCCGTTACTGCCACGCGAGAATAGACGGTGATTATTCATGGTCCTGCAGTTTTGCAGTAAATCCCTGGAAGGTACAGTGTACAGCGTGTAAGAACTATTTCCCGTCAAACGATTTTGAGAGCTTCCTGAATCTCGGTCTTGATGAAACAGGCCTGTTCTTTGATGTTGACAGAGCAAGACAGGCTCACCACGAAATGCTCTTCCACGGAGACGGAAGCGAATGTACCTGTGAAAAGCCGAAGACGGCAAACACTCCCGAGTGGTATATCTTCTATGGCTACGGCAATCCCGAGGGATATCTCTATAACGAGCTTTATAAAGAAATAAGAGAAAGCAACACTGACCCGTGGGGCGATAAGATAACCTGGAACGGAGAAGCAGGTGCAGACCTTGGAACATACAAGGATGAGAACAGCGGTGAAATCCTCTGGACAGGCGGCTCGATGTGGGGCGTTGATGACGGCTGGGGATATCTCCCGGGAAGAAAATATGATGACGGTCTCACAGAGCGCCACGGTTATATCGCGCTTTATAACTACAAGTTCTGGATGCATATATATAATGGTGTTCTTACAACTGTAGGAGATGCCTATCTCTATACAGGCGATGAAAAATACGGTCTCGCCGGTGCTAAATTCCTTGATAGAGTTGCGGATGTTTGGGGAAGCTTTAATATGTATTATTTCAGGGACAAATTCCTCAACACTCACGGCGGCTCGGGATATGGTGCTGCGACGGGAAGAATCAATGATAACGAGCTTGGAAGAGCTTTCTGCTATGCAGTTGATACCTTCTATCCGATGATAACAAACGAAAAGCTTATGCGTGAGCTCTCTGCAGATGCCGAAAGCCGCGGACTTGCAAACAAGAAAACAAGCTCCGAAGATATCTGGCGCAACTGGGCGGACGGAATTCTCATCGCAAGTGCTGATATGTGTATGGACGGGCGTATCAACGGAAACTACGGGCAGGCTCAGGCAGTTGCGGCTCTTGCGGCGATAGCGCTTCATGAGCAGCCGAAGACAGATGAAATAATCGAATGGCTTTACCGCTCCGGTGGAACACAGAGCAACGGAACGGTCTCCGGCGGAAACTTCGAAGCAAAGCTTATGAACGATGTAGACCGTGACGGCTTCGGAAACGAAGCATCTCCGAGATATAATACCTCGTGGGTTGGAACTTTGCGCATATTTGCAGACCAGCTCCGAAACTACGATGGAGATAAAAACTACAACCCGTATGAAAATGCGAAGTTTGCAAAGATGTATGACCCACAGACGAATATTCTTCTTGCAAATTCCAAGCATCCGAACATTGGTGACACAGGAAGTCCTGCTTCAATTACCGTAAACGGTGCGGCAAGCGTATGGTATAATGCGTTTACAAAAATTGAAAACGAAGAATATAAGCGCAAGATTGCGCAGTATCTGTATTACATAACAGACGGAAATCTCAAGCAGTTCGGCAACAGCATATTTGCAGCAAATCCCGAAAGTGCGGAAGATGAACTTATGAAATATGTTGATGAAGATGCCGAGATGGGAAGCATAATGCTTGGTGGATACGGTTTCGCCGCACTTCGCGACGGTAACAACTATAAATCAGCAAGCGCAGATACCGATAGCAATACCCATCGCGATTTCTGGATGTGGTTTGGAAACACGGGAGCATCTCATTCTCATGCGGATGCGTTGAATATCGGTATTGATGCATTCGGGCTTGACATCGCGCCGGATCTCGGATATCCTGAGGATACAAGCTACACACCTAACCGCCTCCAGTGGGTAAACACAACCCTTTCTCACAACACTGTTGTAGTTGACGAAAAGGGACAGGGAGCGGTTAAAGGTATCCACGGTTATCCCTACCACTTTGATGACAGCGGAAAGGTCAAGCTTATGGATGCGGATATGAAATCCGTCTATCCGCAGACTGAGAATTACCGCAGAACTATCGTTATGATTGAAGCAAACGATGAAGTTGCCTATGGTATTGACTTCTTCCGTGTAACGGGAGGAAACCATCACCTCTATAGCTTCCATTCTCAGGCGGAAAACGCATATCCGATAAGCGGAATTGAGCTTACGCCTGACCCCGTTGTTCAGGACAAGGACGGAAAGAATATAGTAGGAAGCTATGCCGGACCCGAGGCACCTTTCGGAAACGACCCGTGGACGAAGGATGCATGGAGCTATGAAACCTTCTATCCGCGCGGATATACGTGGCTACGCAATGTCCGTCGTGATAAAGAGCCTGAGAGTCAGTTCACGGTTGAGTTTGATGTCAAGGACTATCGCAAGGTACTTAAAGACAGCTCCGGCATAAAGCTTCGCCTCACTCAGCTGAATAACTTCACTCCGACTGAGGTTGCAATCGCAGGCGGCTATATGACGGTAAAGAGCGACACCAAGATGATGCCGAAGACCTTGGATTACGTTCTTGTTGAGCGTGAAGGTGAAAATCTTGACAGCTTGTTCACAACGGTATATCAGCCTTATCGCAACACTCCGTATATTGAGTCGGTTGAAGAGCTTGATATAAAGATTAAGGGCGGAAATGAGAACAGCGGCGATATAGCTCGCGCCGTCAAGGTAAAGCATACGGAAGCAAGCGGCGGAAGATGCGACTATGTTGTTTATGCAACCAATAAAGATGTTGTGTATACAATAACCGATAGTGATTTCAGCTTCGATTTCTCGGGATTCGTTGGGGTCTATACTCTCAACTCAAACGGCGCAATGATTTACCGCTATGTAAATGACGGAACGATAATCGGCGAAGAAACAGGAAAGCCTTCGGCATATGAAGGAACGGTTGTTTCTTTCCAAAAGGAAAATGCATTCGATAACTATATCGATGTAAATATCAACTGTGATGATTTGAGCGATATTGCAGGAAAATATATCTATGTGAATAACGACGGTGTTCACAATGCTGCATATCAGATTGTTTCCGCCTCTGAAAATCAGGATGGAACCATCCGACTTAACCTCGGAACAGTAACGTTGATACGCTCACTCATCGATAAGAATGACATCGATAAGGGTTATGTATACAACATTAAGGAAGGACAGACTTTCTCAATTCCGACATCGTTTGTTGATGCAAGTGTTCCGGAATTTGAAGAAGTAAGCGATTCGCTGAGCACAACTGCAGGAAGTACGATAAACGTAACACTAAGAGCGAAGAGTCCTATTAAAGAGGGCGCTCCGGCGATTACATACATCGGAACAAGTCTTCCGCGCGGCGCAACGCTCGATGAGGAGACCGGTGTGCTTTCGTGGAAACCGACGGCTTCACAGATAGGTGAAAACCATATAGCAATAACTGCGCGCGACTCCGACGGCAGAGAGAGCACGATCCACTTTGACATAACGGTCTACGGTTCAACATCCGGCGGTGCAGGCGGTGGCGGCGTAAGTGGAAATACAGGCGCACCTGCTCCATCCACACCGTCAGATGACAAGGGCGATGTAGGGACCGGCCTCCCGGACGGTCCGTCAAAGGATGACAGCACGGCCTCAGGTGGTGTTGAAAACGTCCGCTTCATCGACCTTGGCAACCACGCTTGGGCGGAGTCGGCAATTAACTCCCTTGCAGATGAAGGTATAATCAAGGGAACAAGCGGAAACACATTCTCACCTGCGGCTAACATCACGCGCGCAGACTTCGCAATTCTCCTTGTCCGCGCCTTTAAGTTATCTTCCGAGAATGAAGAGAACTTCGCAGATGTTTCTGTATCCGACTACTTTGCAAAAGAGCTTGCAGTTGCGAGAAACACAGGGCTTATCAATGGTGTCGGCGAGAACAATTTCGCACCTCGCAACAATATCACCCGTCAGGATATGATGGTGATAGTTTACAGAGCACTCAATAGCCTTCCCCTTGAGGTAGCGGAGCGTGAGCGGAGTGTCGGCGCGGCAATGAATGATAGTCCGGTGGACTATCAGAACCGCGACGTGACCGAGCCACAGCGAGACAAGGTGGCGCCGAAGGCGACGGATGAGGTGTCAGCTTCCGACTTCAATCAAGTCTCCGACTACGCTCGCGAAGCAGTCACCGCACTCGTCAATGCAAAGCTTGTCAACGGTAAGAACGGACTTATTGAGCCGTTGGCAAACACAACACGCGCCGAAGTCGCAGTTCTCATTCAGAGAATACTTGATTTTATCGGCTGAAAAAATAGCAAGGGCAGAGATTTTCTCTGCCCTTGAGATGAAAAAGAAAGGGATAAACGATGCATAAGAAATTGTTATGTGCATTAATGGCTTTGGTTATGATTATTTCGATGAATTCAAATGCAACTCTTGCCGCTTCTGATGAAAAGGCAGGGATATATACCGATATAGGTAAAGAATATTGGGCGCATTCACAGATTGTGAAGTGCACGGAATCGGGATGGCTTGACGGCTATCCGGACGGAACATTCAAGCCGGAAGACCCGATAACAAGAGCGGAAGCAATAAAGACCTTTGCGAAATTTATGAATAAGACGGAAAGAAAGCCTGCAAACGTAAAATTCAAGGATGTCGAATCTGATGCGTGGTTCTATTCTTATATCGGTGCAGCGGAAAGCATTTTTCCGGCATCGTGGCTTGCAACAGGAAATCTCTCTCCCGATAAGGCATTGACGCGCGAAGAAACCGTATATATGACGGTGATGGCGATGGGCTATGGCGCAGAAGCTGAGATTGCAAACCCGTATCTCATCATAAATGCATATTCCGACAATGCGGATATTTCCGAGACGATGAAGCCGTTTTTCTCACTTGCAACCTCTAAAGGAATAATCACGGGCTACAGTGACGGAATGGCAAGGCCTGCGGGTGAAGTGACACGCGCCGAGCTATCTGCAATTCTCTGCAGAGCACTTGAGGTTCCGGAAAAGCACAGACTCCGCGATGAATTTGCAAAGAAAAACAACATTTGTGAAACGAATGCAATCGGTGTTTCTGATGCGCTTCTCCTTCAGTCAACAGGAGATTATCTGGCCACTGAAGTAGTTGCGAAAAATGACGGATACTACACTCTCGCCATCGACTATTCCCACGATAGCTATGAAATCACAACGAAGGTCATAGTGACCTATGAAGACGGAACGCAGGTTACAAGCAACTGCGGCTTGCTCAGCGGAAAGCAGAAGCTTTCGCTTCCCATATATCTCAGAAAAGGCGCAAACAAGGTGCGCTTCCAGCATTCGCTCCGCCAGCTTCCGCATTATATTCTCCCGGTTTATATCTATGGTGTTGAGTGCAGTGCAAACGAAGAAGCGCTTGAATATTCAATTTCACCGAAAAATGCACGCCTCTTCCTCGATAAACCCAAAACACCGCTGACGGTTATCAAAAACTGGAAGGAAGAGCTTGTCGAAATCAGAACCGAGGACGGAAAGATAGTTCCGTTTGAATACAAGCAGCTCGGAGACACGGCATACACGGAATCGATGATCAGCGTTTCCCTCGATAAAACCGCGATGGCAAAGCTTTCGGAAGGAAAGCACATTTTAAGCTATCACCTCGCAAACGGAAAGATTCTCACTCAGGAATTTGAGGTTACAAAGACAACGCCGGAAACAGAGCTTGAATTCATCAATTTCAGTGTCGGCAAAGCAAACTCCACGCTTATGAGACTTCCCAACGGAAAATATCTTCTCATCGATTCGGGATATGACTCAACCGCAGAGGAGAAGATCATTCCGTATCTTAAAAAGCACAACATCAAGCTCGATTATTACATTCTCACTCATTTCCACAA
>JAFQVE010000423.1 GCA_017408185.1 Oscillospiraceae bacterium
GCGTAAATGTTACTTGAAATGGTAAAATATGAGTTTTAGCTATTCGCGTTTCCACAAATACATACGCCACATGGTAAGGAAAGCTTAACCATGTGGCGTTTTTTATAAAATCACGATTTACGTGAAAATGTGTGGTGGAGGTGGCGCGTAACCCTTCTGTTTCACGTATAAAGCTATATGGCTTTACTGGCTATCCCATGTGTAAAACATAAGATAACCAACAAACATAAGAGCATTTTTTTCAAAAACACCCCAAAAGCCGTGTTTTTGAATGAGGGTGTTTTTGTTTTCTGGTGTGTAAAATAAATCAAATTTTGAGGATGTGTATGAGTGGACTTTTGTTTGAAATTGTTTGGGATTTGCTTGCTTTTTGGCAAATACAGAGTGTTTTTTGTGTAAGGAAGTTGTCCGGGTGCGACGACTTCCTTTTTTGCTGGAGGTTTGACAAGTTCAGAGACCTATTTTATACTTTGCTCAAACATTAAGAAAGGAGACGGGAATGTGAAAAGAATAAAAGATAAGATAAGTCTGTTTTATGAAAACCCCGTGATTTCCTGGCATGAACACATATGGTATGAAGATAAAGACCTGACGAAAATCTCAAAAAGAAGCTATGAGCATTTTGAGAACATGAAGATTCTCGGATTTGATCGTATTGTGATTTCAAGACCTGTTGTATATGAGCGCCATTGCCCTCCGGAAAATTTCATTGCGGCAAACGAGCTTGTGAAAGGATTTGTTTCCGAGTTCAAAGAAAAAACCTATGCAGCTGCATTTGTAAACCCCGGATTTGTAAGAGAATCCGTGGAAGAGATAGAAAGAAGAGTTTGTGATGACGGCTTTGTTGCGGCAAAGCTTATGCATCAGTATTTTGTTGATGACCCCGTTACTTTTCCCATAGTTGAAAAGTGCATTGAACTTGATATCCCGATTATTCTGCATCAGGGACATTCCGTTGATGAAGAAACCCTGACCTGTCAGCCGAGACTTTCAGATGGTGCTCATATTGCAAACCTTGCAAGAAGATATCCCGAGGCCACTCTTGTTATGGCTCATATCGGCGGTGGCGGAGACTGGCAATGGTCGATAAAAGCCATTGCTGATTGCCCAAATGTATTTGCAGATATCGGAGGAAGCGTATACGACAGAAACCTTATGGAAGAGGCGTACCGATATATAGGGGCAGACAGATTGCTCTTTGGAACAGACGGTATGTATTCATCCTGTGTGGGGAAAATGGTAGGTGCAAAAATTCCCGAAGAGGACAAGAAGAAAATACTGTCAGGTGCAGCTTTTGAGAGGTTTTTAGAAGGAAAGGGAAAGTAAAATGCTTATTGATATAAATTCTTATTGCGGACACTGGCCATTTCGCAACGTTTCAGAAAATTCGCTTATCGGACTTTCGGAGCTTGCTTTGGATAACGGTATAACGCATATGGTTGTTGCAAACATAAACGGATTCTTCTATAAAGATGCAAACACCGCCAATATTGAACTGTATGAGCAGATGAAAGAATATTCTGGTGAGATGCATTTTCTGCCCCTTGCAATAGTAAATCCTACATATCCTGAATGGGAAAATGATGCCATTAAAATGCTTGAGCTTGGATTTTGCGGGTTTGAGCTTGCACCGAGATATCACGGATATTCTCTTGCACCCGAAATGCTTTATGATGAATATATGCCAAAGCATCGTGCGAGAGAAGTCTTAAGTCTTGCCGAAAAATATGATGTTCCGGTAAGGATTTGTGCAAGTGTTGAGAATTTCCGCGGCAGAAGAAGAATGGACACCCCGGACAACTTATATAATGATGAATTGTTTGCTCTGCTTTCTGCAAACAGGAATGTGAACGTTATGATAACAGGCTTCAATCCGGCGGTGATTGATGATAAGCTTTGCGGACTTATAAAAGAACGGGGAAAAACTTATTTTGACATCACACAAGTGGAAGGCTTTATGATAAATAACGTGAAAACGGCTATGGCAAAGGTTGATGCAAAGTATTTTTGCTTTGGATCGGGACTTCCTTTCCAATACGCAGAGACGAATGTAGTTAAATTGTTTTTTTCAAAGAGTTTTTCACATCCAGGTATTCCTTCGGAAAACATCAAAAATGTTTTCAAAGAACTCCGTTGATTTTTGGTAAATTTTACACAGATTTATACAGAAAGTGATGTTAAAATTAAATAAAAGTTATTATGGAGGGAATATCATGAAAAAGTTTTTGTCTGTTATACTTGTGTTTTGCTTCGTGCAGAGCATGATTCCGGCATCGTTTGCGGCAGAAACAAAAGATTCGTACGTCTACAACTTTCGTGCATCGTCACACAATGTTGCAAACGAAACATCAATAAGCACTGTAAACAGTTTTGATTCGGTGGTAGCTTCGGAAACTTCGGCATGGCACTACGTTGATGCCCGAAGCATAGCTCATGGAAAAACACTTGCAAACGGATTCTATGCAGCATTTGCAAGCGATAATGTTGCTCTTGGAAAGAACGGTATTCTTTTTAAAATCAAGGTGGAAGAAGACGGTGTTTATCAGCCTGTGCTGAAATATCAGAAGTATAAGACAGGCGGAAAACTTCTCGCATTTATTGTGCCCACAGAGAACTCAGGTTTTGCACTTCCGTCATCCGGTGGCATGAAGAACCTTGCAGAAACCGGCACACCCCTTGGTGCGGCGGTAGATGCCTATGACGCGAGTGTTACGGATATGAATTTCACGGCGGCAAACGTTGTTGAGCACGTATATGATGATACCATTGTGCTTTTGGAAGGTGAATATTACCTTATGTTTGCCTTTGACGGAGTGAGCCATTCCGGTGCAGGATATATGCTTGTGGAGAGCTTTGCTCTCAATAAGGTTGCACCTTCATCTGTTTCGGTAACTTCGGACAAAAATGAAATTTCAGTTAATGAAACAGCGAGCCTCACAGCAGTTGTAAGGGCTGCCAACGGCTCTGTCCTTGAGAATGTTGACGTTGAGTATACTTCTTCCTCGGATTCTGTTGCAAAAGTTGATGAAAACGGAGTTGTAACGGGAGTCAATCCCGGTGTGGCAACAATAACGGCAATGGTAAAGGGAACGGATATCAAGACAACAACAGATATCAGGGTTGTACTTATATATGATTATAACTTCCGTGCAGCATCGCATAATGTTGCAAACGAAACATCAATAATCTCGGTAAACAGTTTTGCTTCGGTGGTGGCTTCGGAATCTGCACCGTGGCACTATGTAAACGCCCGGAGCATAGCACACGGCAAAACACTTGCAAACGGCTTCTATGCGGCGTTTGCAAGCGATAATGTTGCTCTTGGAAAGAATGGTATTCTTTTTAAAATCAAGGTCGGAGAAAACGGAGTTTACAGACCTGTGCTGAAATATCAGAAGTACAAGACAGGCGGAAAGCTCCTTGCATTTATTGTGCCCACAGAGAATTCGGACTTTGCACTTCCGGCAGATGCCGGAATGAAAATCCTCGCAGAAAGCGGAACACCTCTCGGTCAGTCGGTGGATGCCTATGATGTGAGTGTTACGGATATGAATTTCACGGCGGCAAACGTTGTTGAGCATACATATGATAATACCATTGAGCTTTCACAAGGCGAATATTACCTTATGTTCGCATTTGACGGAGTAAGCCATTCCGGCGCAGGATATATGCTTGTTGAGAGTATGTCCCTTGTAAAAGAAGCGGATTATACTCCCGCACCGAAGCCTGAAAACGCACCTGCGAGTGTCAGTTACGGAGTATTTGCAAATATATCGGATTATTCGGGAATAGCTGTGGATAACGGTGAGAAAAACATAGTCGGAAGCATCGGAACAGGCTCGGAGATAACACTTTCCGCAGAGGATGTTGACGGATTCACATTCAGATACTGGGTTATGGGAAGCGGTGCAACCGGCAAATACTACAGCGGAAATAAAACAGTAACGTTGGCACTGTATGGAAATACGGCGATTACCGCAGTATATACCGCAGATGATGAAGACGCAAGACAAGTTGACAGATTCAATTGGAATGGCGTATATGTTGATAGCCTCACCGCCGATGCAGAATCGGGAAAGCTTTCAAGTCTTACTCCTGCAACACTCACAGGTTACACCTTCTCGAAATGGATTCTTGCGGATGAAACAGAGCTTACAACGGAAATGGAAATTCCTGTCGGAGTAACACAGGCTGTTGCTATGTATAATCCCGTTGCCAACACTTTGAACGGTGTTACCATAGAAAAGCCCGGCTCTCCCGTAACCAATCCGAAATACGAGGAGGAAATCACCGTAACCGGCGGAACGAAGGGATGGATGAGAGACGGAAGGCTTGTTTCCTACTCCGGTGAATATACATATTTTGCATGGGATTCAACAGAAATAACGGAGAATACAGAGAGTGTTTCGGACAGGATTCCTCTTGTTGTTCTCGATACCAATAACGGTGCCTTTATGCTGGAGTATGACGAGGGCGACTATGAGATACTTGAAGCGGGAATACTCTTCGGAGGAAATGCAAATATTTCTCTTAGCAGCGCCGAGGAAAAGGCAAAGGTCAGAAATATTCTTCCTCACGGTCAGTTCACCGTAACCTCCGATAAAAGCTATGCCCGTGGCTATGCTATATACAGAGACGGCACAGATAATTCAATAAAGGTCATTTATTCCAGATAATAAAGAATACCACAGCTTGGATGAATACAAGTTGTGGTATTTTAGCTTGTATGGATGTCATGCTTTTTGGCAAGCTCTTCATTTGAAATGTCATCCTCGCGGTATTTTTTTCGATATTCCGTGGGACTGCACCCCATTACCTGCGTGTAGCATTTGTAAAAATGGCTTCTGTCGTAGAAATTATACTCTTCAGAGATCCGACTTGAGGATTTGTCTGTTTCAACAAGCTCGCAGTTTGCACGCTGAATCTTCAGCGCAACGATGAATTCGGAAAAGGAAAGTCCTGTGATTGTTTTGAGAGCCGTTGCAAGGGACGTGCGGGACATTCCCACATATCTGCAGACATCTTCAAGCTTGAAGGAATTATCAAGATTTTCAAGAATATACGAGATTGCCTGCCTTGTTGCAAGGCGCATATCGGCGTGAACACGTCCGGGTGGGGTCGCACGGGTTTTGCTCTTTAACAGAGTGAGGATTTTGCGGAGGTGCAGATGAATTGTTTTGGCGGATGTCTCGTTCGCCTTACCAAGCTCTGCGATAATGGCATTGATGCTCTCTTTTGCAATGATGTTCTCCTGCTTGGAGAGCTTGCGGTAAACATAAAGCTCAAATCCGCCCCAGATGGCTGTACTGCCGTTGAATTCCAGCTTATCCCCGGAAAGAGAATTGAAAAACTCCTCGGGGAAGGAGATGCTTCGGGAATAGAAGTCATCATTTGACAATCTGTTATCCACATAGTGGTGGGTGTAAGGCGAAATGAACACAAGGGAACCTGCACATGGTTCATATTCGACACCGTTTACAATATGCTTGTGACTGCCGCTTTTCACATAGAAAATCTGGATATAATCATGGAGGTGCACTCTGTCAAGAAGATGATGGGCACACTTGAAGGAAGTACATAAAAACTGCTCGCCAAAAAGCTTTTTATTTGCAAATGCAACGTATTTCCGATTGTATTCTTTTGCCATTGATTACACCTCCTTATCTATTATTTTACCACATTTTTTTCAAAGTATCAATTTCGAAAAAATGTTTGAACAATTTTACACAGTTTTTGTTTTTTTGTAATGGTATAATACAATTATGAAATTGTTGCAGGAGGAGTATATATGAAAAACAAAATGAACAGATTGTTTTCGCTTGTTCTTGTAATGGCTATGGTATTATCCATCGTGCCGGTTACATATGCTACTGAGGACAAAGTGTATGTTTATAGCTTCGGATATAAAGCTATGGGAAAGGATTCGGGTGCAAGCGGGGCCGTTTTTGAATATGGTTCCTTTGACGAAATAGTCGAAAATGTGTCTGCCCCGTGGCGGCTGGTGGGATTTCGGACAACGCCGAATACTGTGGTAAATGAAAGTGATATCATCCTTACTGCGGGAAAGGGTGATGCCACCTTCGACCATTTTACGGCAGTATTTAAGATCAAGGTGGAAAAATCCGGCACATATATACCCACAATAAGCTATAACACTCTGCCGGAGGGGTATAAGGTTGCAATAATTCTTGCAAAGGAATCTGCATCCGACCCTGATATGAGTGCTGTCAACAATGCTGCGGTCAAGCAATATATCAACGCACATACAAAGGATATCATCGGAAGATTTGATATGTGTGCTCCGGAAGAAAAAGCTATGTCAACCTCTTTTTCTGCCATGACTCTTGAAGTGGGAACATATAATCTTCTTATTGTGTCGGATGGTTTGAGTGAAAATTATTCGGCTGCAAGCGGAAAGATTCGTGCAAAACTTTCCTCCTTTGAGCTTGACGGAACTTCTCTCCGCAGCTTCAATGCAACGGCAGAAAGCGGAGCTGAGCTTCCTTTAAGTGAGAAAACACAGATTATATCTTCGGTAACTCTTGAAAGCGGAAGAACATACGCAACCGATAGCGTTACATACAAAAGTCTTACCGAAGAAATTCTTTCGGTAAATGATTCGGGCGAGGTGCTTGGACTTGCACCGGGTGAGGGTGTTATCCGTGTGACATACACTCCCGATGGAACATTTTCGGATGTTGAAATATCAGTTCTGAAGACAGAAGCCAAATTTGTTTATGATTATAATTTCGGTTCAGACTATCTTTCCACAACCACAGACGGAAGACTCACCACTCTTGTAAAAAAACCCATGGAGTTTTCCGATGTAAATGAATCAAAAACCGATAAATGGAGAGCTGTGGGCATAAGTGCAGTGAACAGTGCGCAGATTAACGCAACCTTTGCCGCATGGAATTCAAGAGAAGCAAATGCCGCCTTCAATAGATTTGATATGGTTTTTGAACTTGAAGTAAAGTCTGACGGAAAGTATACCCCCATATTGAATTACATCGCCATCCCCAAGGGATATATTATGCAGGCTTATCTCATAAAGAAGACCGGAAATGAAGCCGATATGACAGGACTTTCAAACGAAGCGGCAATAAGGTCGCTTGTTTCTTCGAATCCGGATAGCCTTATCGGTGAAGTTGATTTGTTTGCAGAGACCGAAACCGTGAAGGCAACAGGATTTTTGCCCGTTTCATTAACCCGGGGCAATTATTATCTTATCTTTGTTTCAAACGGAAGAAATGAAGCTGTTGCGAAATATTCCGACGGCTACATCTATGCAAGAGTTGCATCCTTTTCTCTTGATGCAAAAGATGCAACAGAAATAGAAATAAAAAGAGAAAGCCCCATAATGAATGTGGGTGCAAAAATGAAGCTTTCGGCATTTGTCACATATGAAAGCGGTCATATTTGCGAGGTGCCGGACGGCATAAGCTACTCAAGCTCTGATGAAAGCGTTGCAACTGTTGATGCAAACGGAAACGTTGAGGCGAAAAAGGTCGGCAATTCCGTTGTTAAAGCGCAGATAGGAGAGGCGATAACGGAAACGGAAATCCGGGTTGTTGATGACTCCACCGTTTCGGAGCTTCACGTTGATTTCCCCGAAGTAATCGGACTGAATGAAACTGTTGAAATCAATGTCCGTGCCATAAACTTTGCGGGCGGTGAGATTGAGAATCCTGAAATAACTTACGAAAACTTGTCACAAGAGATAGTAAAGGTTGATTCTGACGGTGTTGTGCAAGGACTCAATACCGGAAAAGCAGAGTTAAAAATCAAGTGTGGAGATATTGAGAAAAGTATATCTGCAATTGTTTGTCTTTATGATGCCTCCGACAAGGAGATACAGACCTTTAAGTACAAAATGGGCACGGAATATATGAATGACCCCACAACCGTTGCCGCAAACAAATGGAATCTCAGTTTGTTTGATGAATATGAAGAGGTCAATCTCAGAAAGACAATGCCGTGGAAACACGTGGCAATGGGCAACCTCAGCCACTATGACCTCCGCGGTGAGGAGTGGAGAAGAGTTCAGTCCGATGCGGGGCAGATTATACGTGCAGACGGAGAAAAGCTTCTCCGTCATTGGGTGGCATATAAAATTTACGTGCCGAAAGAAGGCTCATACAAGCTCTTTGTAAATCCCATAAAAAAGACATCAAGCCGTGGTGTGCGTTTCTTCTGGCTGGAGGATAAGGATGTGTCAACTTTGTCCGGGGCAAAATCACGAACGGTTATTGCATCGGATGAAGAGTTTGTTGGAAGTGTGAATTTCTACCACGAGACAAATACATCTGAAGATACAGAGTTTGAGGATGAATATATAGGTGAGGTGCTGGCAGAAAAACCGGGAACTTATATAATAGTCCTGTCTGCCGAGGATGGAATAACCGCTGAGGACATTGAGAGCAATACAAGCATCACATCATTCCACAGAGGCTTTACACTGGAGGAAATAGATGAGGGAAATATCGAAAGATATGTGTTCTCGGCTTCTTCACACGGCGAGGAGAATGGCTCGGACATAATTTTCGTTGATGCCTTTAAAAAATTTAACGAGGACTCTTCCGGATTATCGTCTCAATGGGCATATGCAGGCTCTGACAAAGTGCTTGGTGCAACTGCCGGTGAAAGTCATACAGAAATAAAGGTGCAGAGTGAATCAAATGCCTCAATTTCTTTCAAAGTGAATGTCACAAAGGAATCTGAGTATATGCCAAGCTTGAAGGCAATTTCAGACAGTCGGGGAGTGCGTGCAAAGCTTTTCTTAAGACGTAACGGTGAAAGCAATTCAATCCTTCTTGGTGCTATTGAGACATACGCCGAAGAAACCGGAGAAAAACACTTCCTTTTCGATTCCGTTTATTTAAAGAATGGGGAATATGTATTTACCATCGAGACAGAAAAATCAGACGAGGAAGATGCGACTCTCAAAATCAGCGAGTTTCTTCTTGATGCATCAAGAATCGTGGACATAAACCCCCGTGCCGAGCAGACCGAAATAGGGCTTGGTGAGGAAACGAGGATTGTTGCAACGGTCACCCGTGCAAGCGGAATCACATACAACAGCATTGTTGGTCTTTCCTTTAAAAGTGTCGATTCGTCCATAGCTTACACAGATAATAACGGCAAAATAACCTCCGGCGGTGATGAGATAGGTGATGCGGAGTTTGTCGTAAGTTATGATGTTATTTCAAAACCTGTGAAGGTAACCGTATTTGACCGTGGGGGAATAAGTTCAGCAGATATAAGAAACGCAGAGCGTGTTTTCTATATCGGTGAAAACACAGAGCTTTTTGCAGATGCAACGCTTAAAAGCGGCATAGAGCTTTCTGGCGCAACAACCGTATGGAGTTCCGGAAATACAGACGTAGCATATTTTGACGGAAATGTTCTTGTTCCGGTGAGTGTGGGCAACACAAATGTTATCGGTATAGTCTCATATTTCGGAAGCACTTATGAAATCTCTTTTGATATTGAAATCAGAAATGATGAATATTATGCCGCAGAGTTTATTGATCTTCCGCCGTATGTGAATATAGGTGAGGGTAAAATTGAGATTTTTGCGGTAGCATCCACCGCAGTAAGAAGATATCTTGATCTTGAATCGGCAGAGATGACTTTTGAAAGCTCTGATGAAAGCGTTGCCGCATTTGAAGAAAATTATGAACTTTCACAAGTCCAAAAGGACGGAGAAGAAGTTTCTGCGGCACGTGTCGGTCTTGACCTTTTATCTTGCGGGGAAACGATATTGACTGCAAGAATAACCCTTGGAGAAATAACAAAAACCGCAGAGATTACACTCATGGTTCAGGACGGAAAAGTGGGAAGAACCTACTGGACAGAAGAAATTGTTGCAGCTATGCGTCAGAACGCAGAAAAGGATTCTGAACTGAAAACACAAAGAAAAGATGCCATAGAAAAGGCGGATAAATATGTTGAGTTCGGATATGACAAACTGTGGAGAATGGTTACCGCAGAGGGACTTCCCAGGTCATCTTCAATCAAAATGTCTGATGATCCCAATCGTTCTGTTTGTCCGTATTGTCAGGAAGATCTGTATTCAAAGTATGCTCATTATCCGTGGCAGATGAACCCTATTACCAATGAGTGGAAAATACAATGTCCTGAGTGCAAACGTCATTTCCCGTCAAATGATTTCGGAAGTTTTTACGAGCTTGGAATAAACGAATACGGAGTATTTGACAGAGAACTTGCGCATAAAAAGAATGCAGAGCTTGTTGCAAACGGAGAGCGCGGATATCTTGTGAATGAACTCTATCCGGAGATAGGAAACGAGAATTGCCACGTGGAGCTTACAGGCTCCGAAACACCTGAAGGCTGGGCAGTTGATGACGGCTTCGGTTATGAAACGGGAAGAACCTACGGCAACAACATCAAGGAGAAGTATGTGTTTATTGCGTGCTATAATCACCTTGGACTCTGGGAATTCAACGGATCTTACGGAAAGTCAAACGGTTCGGCAACAATTTCAGATGCACTTAATAACCTGTCTCTTGCATATCTTTATACAGGTGAGGCGAAATATGGCAGAACCGGAGCGATACTTCTTGACAGAGTCGCCGATGTATATCCGGATTTTGACCAGAGCATCTGTTGCATGGGAATGGCAAATGCCGACGGAAGTGCAGACGGTTGCGGTAAGGTTGTAGGTGGAATCTGGGAAACATACCTTGCTCCGCACCTTATCAAGGCATATGATGCGTTTTATCCCGCCTTTGAAGACAAAGAAGTTCTGAACTTCCTTGGTGAAAAATCCCGTGAGTATATCATAGGAGATAAATCCACACCTGCCGCAATCCGCAAAAATTGCGAGGATGGTATTCTTCGTGGCGTGTTTGACGGCATTAAAGAAGGGGAAATTACAGGAAACTTCGGTATGAAGGAATCTGCTTTGGGAATGGCTGCAATCGTTCTTGATTCACACCCTGAGACAGATGAAATGATTGACTTTATATTCCGAAGTGGAAAGCTTGTCCACGATGAGTCCTGTACGGGCTGTGGAGTCAATGACAAGCTTATTTCGGAAGTGTCCCGTGACGGTCAGGGCGGAGAAGTAAGCGTTTCTTATAACGGTTTGTGGATAGAAGAACTTGCAAACCTGGCTGATACCCTTGCCCGATACGATGAGTATTCCGGCACAACCCTTTATGAAAATCCCAAATATGTAAAGATGTTCACATCCTATGCACCACTTACTATGGTGCGAAAGGGCTTTTTACCATTGGGTGACGGCTCTTATGTAGGTCATTTTGCATCGTTCCCCTCAAAAGATATGCTTGCAAATGCATTTGCCGCCGTGAAGGATGAAGAAAGCAGGATTGTAATCGGTCAGCATTTGTATTGCATGAACGGAAATTCTGCAGAGGGTCTTATGTACAATGCGTATTCGCTCAATCGTGAATCTCTCGAGAAAGATATAGAAAAACTCATTGAAACTCACGGAGAATATAATTATGACGACAGCACTCTCTATTCGGGATATGGCCTTGCAGCTCTGAGAAGCGGAAGCTTATATAAGAATGACAATTCATATTATGATGCAAATACCCAGCGCGACTTCTGGATTTATTTCGGTGGTGCATTCGGTCATAAGCACGAAGATACACTTCACCTTGGTATTGATGCCTTCGGAATTGCTTTTGCATCGGATAACGGATATCCGGAAATGGCATCTACAGACCCCAACAGAAGTCAATGGCATAATGCAACTCTTTCTCATAATACGATAACAGTTGATGAGGAAACTCAGCTTTTAACCAATAAAAAGAGTCAGTTCCCACTCCATTTTGATGATACCGATGATATGGTCAGAGTGATGGATATTGATGCACCCGAGGTATATAAGCAAACGGATATGTATCGAAGAACCGTGGTTATGGTTGACTATGACGATGAGAACTCATACGGCGTTGACTTTTTCAGGGTAAAAGGCGGCGATGATCACCTCTACTCGTTCTATGCGATGAGCAAGGAGGTAGCTGAATATTCCGACAATCTTGAATTTACAAAACAAACCGATGAGGACGGAAACTATGTGGGCAGCTATGCCGGCGCCGACGTTCCTTTCGGAAAAGACCCCGCAACCGTTATCGGACATATAAGAGAAAAGACAATGTATCCGCGCGGATATACGTGGCTTTTCAATGTTGACCGTGATGACAGCCCCGAAACCGGAGAGTTCTTTGTGGATTACAAAGTCCGTGACTTCAGAAAATTCCTTAATGCATCCCACGATTTCCACTTAAGAGTAACGATGCTCAATGATTTTGAGCTTTCCGAAGTATCTTTTGCAGACGGATGCCCGCCGAGAAACCCGAGAAATATAAATGCAGGACTTGATTCGGTGAGATATATGCTTGCAAGAAGAAGCGGAAGAAATCTTGACTCTCTCTTCACAACAGTCTTTGAACCATATGACGAAAGCAGATATGTTACCGGTATGTCACAGGTGGATGTCAGGGTGGTTTCCGGAGAACAGAAGAAAGGCGATGTTGTAAAGGCTGTTAAAGTTGAATTTGAAAACGGGAGATGTGACTATATCGTATATTCATCAAGCAAGAATGTTACATACAATGTTGACGGATTGTTCGACTTCTCCGGTTTTGTGGGTGTATACAGTATCAATTCCGAAGGAGCGAATATATACAGCTACGTTCAGGACGGCACGATTATCGGCACACAGACATATGCAAAATCTGAAATAACAGGGCGAATAAAGAACTTCACAAAAGAATTGTCCTTTGATAATGAAATTGAAATTGCACTTGATTCGGACGCAACTGCAAATGATCTCACAGGCAGACTCATAATTGTGGAGAATGACAACGTGCAGAACGGCGCATATATGATTCAAAGTGCAGAAATGAAGAATCCGAGACTTGCCGTTGTAAGCACCGGCGATATAACATTCATCCGTGATTATATTGATTCGGATAATGAAGCTCTGGGCTATGAGTATAATATAGCCAAGGGACAGAAAGTCTCAATTCCTATGAGTTATGCAGTCAATAACCGTCCGATTATTGACCCGATAGGAAATGTGACTGTTTCTTCCGGAAGCTCGGTGTCGGTAAAGATAAGTGCCCGTGGAGCTGCCGGAGAAGTTGTTACGCTGAAGGAGGGCAGACTTCCGAGAGGCGCTTCCTTTGATGCAGATGCGGGAGTGTTTACATGGAAGCCGTCTGCCGGACAGATTGGCGATAATCACGTTTCCATAAAGGCAGTTGACTCTATGGGAAGAGAGAATGCAGTTCAGTTTACCGTTACGGTCTACGGTTCAACAACCGGTGGCGGTGGCGGAGAAACAACCGCAAAGCCTGATAATACGGATAAACCCGAAATCCCCGAAATCCCGGAGAGCTCTGATGTTCCGGATGCAAATATCCGATTTGTTGACCTTGAAAACCACAATTGGGCGGCGGATGCAATAAATGCACTTGCGGAAGATGGGATTATCAAGGGAACAAGTGTAAACACCTTCTCGCCCGGAAATAACATAACAAGGGCAGACTTTGCAATTCTTCTTGTCCGTGCATTTGGTCTTGAATCGGACAATGCGGAAAATTTTGCGGATGTATCGGAATCCGACTATTTTGCAAAAGAACTTGCAATCGCACGCAATACAGGACTTGTCGGCGGAGTTGGCGATAATAAGTATGCACCGAGGGAGAACATCACCCGCCAGGATATGATGGTAATTGTATACCGTGCACTTAAATCAACGGATAAACTTGTAGGGGCGGATATCATCCGCCCGGAAAACGAGGATTTTGAAAGCGTTTCTGACTACGCAAAAGAAGCAATTTCAGCACTCATAAGTGCAGGTCTTGTAAATGGAAAAAACGGCAAAATTGCACCATATGATTACACAACACGTGCTGAGGTGGCTGTTCTGCTGAAAAGAATTCTCGACTATATTAAGTAACGGACATATGAATAAAAGAGGTTGCTCCCGGGTGGCAACCTCTTTTATTCGACCGGAGTGAGGAATGAAAAATGATTAAAGTTGGACTTATCGGATGCGGAAAAATAAGTGAGAGGCATATAAGTGCCTTTTCAAAAATCCGGGAGGCAAAAATTACTGCAGTATGTGATATTTCTCCCGAAAGGACTGCTCATGCGGCAGAGCTTACGGGGGCAGAAACCTATTCGGATTACATCAATATGCTTGATGCTGCAGATATTGACCTTGCGGTGGTAAATCTCCCGCACAGTATGCACAATCCGTGTGTATGTGCGTGTGCCGAAAGAAATATTGATGTCTTTCTCGAAAAGCCTATGGGCATTTCCGAAAAGGACTGCAACGAAATAATTGCGGCTTGCGAAAAAACGGGTATTATGTTGTGGGTAGGTCACGGACAGAGTTTTGAACCTGTGAATATAAAAGCCAAAGAAATTGTGGAATCGGGAAAACTGGGAGAACTTGTATCCGTTATGGAAACGAGAAATACCGTCTATTTCAGAAAAGACAGACCTCGCTGGTTTCTTGATAAAAACATAAGTGGCGGAGGAATTATGGTCAATCTCGGAGCACACACTCTTGACCGCATCAAGTTCTTCGCCGGCGGAGAGATACAATATGCTTTCGGCGGAATCCATATCCCGGAGGGGATGACGGTGGAGAACAACGTGCAGGCTTTTGTGCGGACAACCACAGGGGTTAACGCAGTTATCAATCTTGTGGGACATACTGCCGCATATCAGTACATAACGGTTTTATATCTGACCTGTGGCGAAATACGGATATATGACGATGATACCATAGAGGTTATTGACCGGAACGAAGACCGTGAAAGAATCGATTGCGGCTGCGGATTGTCGGAGATGGATTTGCAGATGAAATGTCTTGTTGAGACCAAACTCACAGGAAATAAACCGAGAATCAGCGGAGACTACGGCAAAGATATAATCCGTGCCATAGAGAGCATATATAACACGGAATCCACAGTTTCTTCCATTGGGTGATTATATATGGTCATTGTATTTTCTCAGGTTGCAATACTTTTTATATTTATCATTGCAGGATATGTGTTGGGAAGAACAAAACGGGTGGACAGCAAAAATGTGGGATTGCTCTCGGCTCTTGAAGTTTATGTTTTTCTGCCCTGCTCGGTGTTCAGGACATTCTCATCCAATTTCAACACAACATACCTCGGCGAAAAATACAGCTATGTCCTCATCTCTTTCTGCGTGCTTGCTTTGGTCTGGGGTGCGGCAATGATAATTTCACCACGGCTTTCGGACAACAAATATCAGCAGAATAATTATAAGTACTCTATGATTGCACCGAACTACGGATATATGGGTTATGCTCTGGCGGAGGGCGTTCTTGGAAGTGCCGGAGCACTTAATATGATGATGTTTGCAATACCCATAATGCTTTATACAAATATTGTGGGATATTCTATACTTACAAAAAGAAAGCTGTCTCCGGCAAAGCTTCTTAACCCTATGGTGATGGCGATGATAGCCGGAAGCATTGCAGGAATGGCGGGAGTAAATGTGACGGGCGTTGCAAAAACGGTGCTCGACAAGTCTTCCGCCTGTATGGCACCTGTAAGTATGTTGCTTACGGGAATTGCCATATCGGAATTTAGGATACTCAAGTTTTTCACAAATGTCAGACTATATATTGTAGCCGGGCTGAGACTGTTGATTTTCCCCCTTGCAATAGGATGTGCCCTTTGGTATATTTTCGGAAACAATGTTGCGATAGCGGCTTTGTTTGTCCACGCGATGCCCTGTGGATTGAACACAATCGTATATCCTAAGCTGGTAGGTGAGGATTGTTCAATCGGTGCAGGTCTTGCCGTGGTATCAAACATATTAGCGTGCATAACAATACCGATATGTCTGGGATTGTTTCTATGATAGACCACTCACTAAAAGTATGTCGCGTTAATTTTGCGTGAAACAGGGCAGTAGAGTCGTTGTAAATGTTATCTAAAATGGCAAAATATGAGTTTCGTCTATTTGCATTCCCACAAATACATACGCCACATGGTAAGTAAAGCTTAACTATGTGGCGTTTTTTATAAAATCACTATTTACGTGAAAGTGTGTGGTGGAGGCGGCGCGTAACTATACACTTTCACGTCTTTTGGTATATGGATTTACTGGCTATCTCGGATGCAAAGTTGCTTTTGTCCAGTAAACATAATATCATTTTTTCAAAATCACCCCCAAATCCGTGTTTTTGGATGGTGGAGGGTATCCGATGAAAAGAAATCATTTACAACGTGCCAAACAGTCATAGCCGGTACTGATACTGACCGCCTTATTAAAGGCATCTATTGAAAGTTTCAGATTTGTTGTTTTTGGTGTTTTATCAGGTTCGACCATAACAGCCTTGATCGTCTACATAGCTGTGTCACTCATTACGAAAGGGGAAGGATTGCATTATCAGCATCGGTGAGCAATTCTTCTAATTCCTCACGTGATACAAACATTCTTCCACCTATCATTTTTACCGATAAATACCTCTTTGCAAGGCTCCTTATCTTTTTCTTACTAACGGGTAAGTATTCATCTTGTACCTCAGTTATTGTTAAGTATTTTCTCTTTATATCTTTCTTTTCTATTTCATTCTACCTCCTTTAGGTTTGTTTTCTTGTGTCTTGGCTTTCTTTCTTCGTGACGGAATAGGGGAACTCTCACTATCGTAGTTCTTTCCGTCGAACAGCCTGAATGTCATTACCGTTTTACCGAATTGCTTGAGCTCAGGAATCTTGGACAGTGCTCTGCCAAGCATAACAGATTCGCTTTGAGTCAATATATCGGTAGAGAAATAATCAGCAAATACTCGAGGATTCTTATTTGGTACAGTCTTATTGATTGTATCGATAATTACTTTCTTGTATTTGCGTAAGTCCTCATCA
>JAFQVE010000424.1 GCA_017408185.1 Oscillospiraceae bacterium
GGAACCGGAAAAGCACAGGCAGCGACTGCACCGGTAACTCCGGAAACGTCGGGTGAGGCAACGGAAATACCGGCACCGCCTCCTGAGCAAGCACCGGCACTTACTCCGGAAACTCCTGCACCGTCGCCGGAAACACCGGCTCCTGCACCGGAGGATACAACACCTGAGACTTCTGAGTCTGTATCCGAGGCGGCGGCAGATGCCGCGGCGTCCGCAGCTGCGGAGGCGGAATAATGAGAGTTCTTGTAACCGGTGCATCACGCGGGATAGGTTATGCCACGGCGCGTGCATTTGCAGAGCGTGGCGATACCGTTTTTGCAACATATAAGTCAACTGCCGATACCCTGCCGTCTCTTGCAAAGGAAAAGCTTGCGGGAGAGGTTATTCCCGTATATTGCGATGTTTCCGATGAAGAAAGCGTAAAGGCGCTTTTTTCAGAGATCGGGAATGTTGATATCTTGGTAAACAATGCCGGCATTGCGCAGTTTGCGCTTCTTTCCGATATTTCGGGGAGCGATTGGGACAGGATGCTTGACACGAACCTGAAATCCACATTTCTTTGCTCAAAGGAAGCGTCAAAAGGTATGATAAGGCGCGGCTCTGGCAGAATTATAAACATTTCCTCTATATGGGGGATAGTCGGCGCATCGTGCGAAACACATTATTCCGCGTCAAAGGCGGGACTAATCGGCTTTACCCGCGCACTTGCAAAGGAGCTTGGACCGTCGGGAATAACGGTAAACTGCGTTTCCCCCGGTGTTATTGATACGGATATGAACGCGCACCTTTCCGATGAAGATATGAAGGTTCTTTGCGATGAAACTCCGCTCGGAAAAATCGGAAAGGCTGAGGACGTGGCGCAGGCGGCGCTGTTCTTTGCCGATGCCGCATTTGTCACCGGCGAAAACCTCTCCGTCACCGGTGGGTTCGGTATGTGAGAGGATTAAAAGAAAAATTAAAAAATTTTCAAAAACTCAACAAAAACTCAACAAAAACTCAACAAAAACTCAACAAAAACCCTTGACAGAAAATTGCAGTTATGTTACAATGCAATTGATAAAAGTTTGACAATGTTTGTGTAGAAAACAGGAGGTGAGTCCAAAGAAAAAGGCGTAATACAGTGTATGCATAAAAACTTAATAGGAAGGTAGTTCGCCGAGGGACAGAGTATCATCTGTACAAGTGATGAAAAGGAGACATTATGAAACTCAAACGAATAACAGCAATAATCCTGACGTTAGCGATGCTGTTCAGCATCCTGCCCCTTACAGGAACAGTCTACGCAACGGAAAACGAAGAAAAAGAAGTGGACGTAACAACTGCAGATTATCCGATAATGATAAAAGACCGCATAAACGCAGCGCGTCTTACGAAAATCGGACAGTACAGCGAGCTTACCGATGAAGAAAAGGACGCTGTCTGCAAGTATTATCACTTGGAGGACAGCATTTTTGTTGCCTGTGAAAAGGCAGGATATAACATACTTGACAGCGTGCGCATAGCAAAAGCGTCAATTGCTGCCGAGGTAACTCCTGCCGAGTATAAGGAATATGTAAACGCATACGGAAGCGAGGAAGAAGCAAGCTTTCAGCTGCATGGATATAAAACGTTTAAAAACAAATACGGAACAAAATATCGCAGTGAGGTTTCGGCACTCATGAAAGAAGGTTATTCGCAATACGACCTGCGTAAAGCATATTACGTTGCGAAAAAACTTGATACGGAAATAGCGTCAATTATTCCTGATAACAAAATTAAGCTACGCGCCGCAGACGCTGATACGGATATAGCAAAATTCAGTGCAATGTATTTCTGTGATCCCGTAAAGCTTGAAGAGGTCACTCTTTCAAAGAATAAAAGCCTTTCTGAGGTTGTAAATACAAAACGTATTTCCGGTCTGACTGCAGAAAAAATTACGGAAGCAGAACTTCAGTCAATCGAAAGTGCTGAGAAACCGGACTCTACTCGTGCAACCACGGCATCGTCGATTGATATGGACAGCAAGATAAACTCGCGTGAGCATGAGTTTATCAGCGCTCCGTCAACATATTTTGTGGACGGTAACGAATATGTCAATGCATCAACCGGAACCTTCAGTTATCGTGAGAATATCATTGATATGAAGGGCGTAAACGGTCTTGATCTTGATTTAGACCTCGTTTTCTCTCCTAACTCCAATCTGTATTTTGGAGAGGACCAACAGTTTGGAATAAAGCGCGACTGGTATAACTCATCCAAGCAAGTGTATGCCCGCGCGGAATCATCCGCGCTCGGTATCGGCTGGTCTTTTAATCTTCCGGGAATTTCATATACCCGCGAGTGGCAGGGAATAACTGAGGATGCCCCGGGAGTGGGAATGTATTTTGATGTATACCGTTATCATATGCCCGATGGCGGCGCATATGAGCTTGAACGCGTCGGAAACAGCTATACGCTTGTCGGGTATCCGAAGAATGATGTTGTTGTGTCAATAGGCTCGGGGTTTCGCGACGATGCATCGTTGTCATATAAGGCAACGTTTGCAGATGGGCGCTATGAATATTACGATGAATACGGTCGTATTCGCATCCGCGGAGATAAATACGGGAACGAGATGTTCTTCGACTATTATTCAAGCACAAGCGGAGACCGCGACCTTCGCCCGGAGGATGCCGATTTTGAAGGAGAGCTTGCTCGCATAACCGATACACTCGGACGCGAAATAAATATCGGATACATGAACGACCCGTACGAAGACGATACCTATGACAGAATTGTCCACATATATATGCCCGACTGGTCAGACTCAATTTATCTTGACCTTGAGGCAAACAGTGCATCACAGCCGTATTATCTTGAAGCCATTCACCACAGACCGGGAACAACGGAATTTACATATACTTATGACCTCGTTCCTTGTTATGATGAGCCGTACGAGTACCTTGATACAGCCGGAAGCAACAATATAATAAACATCGCGCAGATAGTATATAACACGGGACTTACAAGCAGATACAGCTACGAACCCGTAACCGTAAATAACGGACGCCGTGGCGCCAAAGAAATTATGCGCGTGAGCAGCAGATACGAAACGTATGAAAACGTTGACGTGTATGATATTGAAGATATTCTACGTCTTACCACATATACATACGCAGGAGAATATTCCGGCTACAGCACAAGAGTGGGTGTTACTGAGGAAGAATCCGAGCTGTATATGAACCCGAACACGCTTCCGTCGGATTATGAGTATATCGTAACCAGAACCGAAAACGGCGTGCAGACAAAAACCACATTCAATAACTTCCATAGCCCGAAAATAATAGAAACCAAAACAGTGGATGAGGATTATGAGGTTACGGGAACTGTATCGACAGAGCAGATAACATATGATGAATATCATATGCCTATAAAGAAGCAAAAGCAAACCGGAAGCCATGTCACAACTGTTGAACAGTTTGAAAACGACAGTAAGGGCAATGTGATAAAGCACTGGAGCAAATATTCGGGAAATAATAAAAACAACGAATATCTTGCAACATACGCATATTCTCCCGCTTACAATCTGCTTACTTCTGCAGTGTATAAGCAAAATGCAGATAAAACGATAACGGAAACGTATACACTGTCAACAGACGGGAAATCCGTTACGCAGAAAGAGGTTAAGGAAAACGATACCGTCAGGGAACGTACCGGATATACATACGACAGCCTCGGTAACGTAACAAAAGAACGTAAATACAAATCAGACACTGAGTATATAGACGTTAATTACGATTATACCGATACTGCAGGTGCCGACCGCGACAATGCATGGGAGTTTGACGGCGCATATCTCACAAAAATGTGGCAGAGCGGCGGAAATGATATTGACGGCACGGCCATAGGTAATGTACAATATACATATGAGTATGATGATTTCGGACGTCAGATAAAAACAACCGACCCGACGGGAAAAACCACAACGTATACGTATGATGCATATGACCGTATTACGCAAATAAAGAACCCGGATAACACTACGCAGCGGTTCTCATATACTCTGTCCAAGACCGCCAATAATACAACGGTAACCGATGAAGCGGGAACGCAGACGAGATATGAATATGACTCTGCAAATAATCTCCTGACCGTCATTGATGTAACCTCGGGCGAAGAGCTTGAGAGCTATGATTATGACCGCTGGCACCGCCCCGTGAAGGAGCGTAATGTTCAGCTCATAGACTCCGGTCATGTAATAAGCTATACCTATGATGTTTTTGACCGCGTAACGGATAAAACAACAGTCAATTATGATGAAGATACCGTTGCACAGGAAACATATGCATACGACGACGGAGCAACCTCTGCATATCTTATCACAACGCAGACCGTTGTGGGTGACCGCTGGTCGCCGAGTGTAATCACAAAGGAATATGTAAATGCATACGGTGACCTTGAAAAAACGGGCTTCGTCACCGGTACAAACGAATATTTCACAACGTATAAGTATGACTATCTCGGCAACAAGACAGAAGAGCTTTCCGCACTTGCCGATCAGAAGGACTGGACAAACACCTTTACGTCCAAATGGGAATACGACTATGCCGGCAGAGTGACTAAGGAATATGATGCCGACAGCAAGTATACGTTGTATGAATACGACTGGCTCGGCAGACCTGTTAAATTCTACGACAAAAACGCAACCGCACTTGAAGAGCCGTATTATACCTCATACACCTACGATGCTCTCGGCAATGTTATCCGCGAAACTGTTCCGCAGACGGCAACAACCGATAAGGTGACGGAGTTTAAGTACGACAAGCTCGGCCGCGTTACGGAGCAGAGGACATTGTATGATATCGTAAACAACACGGAGCAATATCATACCGTAACCTACACCTACGACTGGCGCGGAAACGTGCTTGTCGCAGCACAGGGCGGCGTTACAACGACCTACACATACGATAATCTCGGCAGATGCCTTACGAGCACAACCGACGGAAAAACAACAACCTACACCTACGACCGCTTCGGCAACTGCCTCACTGAGACCTTTGCCGGAAAAACCGATACGTATGAGTATGATATGAACGGCAACAGAACAAAGCACACGGACAGAATGGGTGTACGTATGCTTTATGAGCCGGATGCAATGCAACGTGTATATTCGATGAACCCGTCGAGCGAGAGCGGCGGAAGGACATTTGATTACTCGATATCCGGTCAGATGTATCTTGCACTTGATGCAACGGGTATGGGACGTGTCGAGAAGCAGTATGACGACCGCGGTAATCAGAAGAGCGAGAGCGGAATAGGAAATTACAAAACCTATACGCACGACATCGCCGGTAACCGCGAAAGCCTCTCGTTCAAAACTCTCAGCCTGACCTATACGTACAACACGCTCGGACAGCTGACAGCGGTAAACAATGCAAATGTTCCGGTTGTGTCATACACCTACGACAGCAACGGAAATATCGCAACGGAGGCAAAGAGCGCGGTAACGCAGAGCTATACCTATAACCGCGATGGCTCGATTGCAAGCATTGTAACGACAAACAACATAGATAACACCTCGGAAACCACTACATATACGTATTATCTCAACGGAAACTTAAAGACGGAAACGCTTCCGGATAATACGACAAAGACGTATACGTACAACAACCGTGATATGCTCGTAACGGAAGCGCTGTCAACAGGCAAGACAACAACGTATGCCTACAACAACAGCGGAAACCGGACAAGCAAGACGGTAACGCAGAACAGTCAGAACACCGTAACAAGCTACACCTACGACGCATACGGTAACGAAGACAACGCATCAGCAACGGACACAAACCCGTTCCGTTACAGCGGAGAGTACTACGATGCGGAAACCGGCTTCATCTACCTCCGCGCCCGCTACTACGACCCATCAATAGGTAGATTTACGGCGGAAGACCCCATCCGCGACGGTACAAACTGGTATGTGTATTGTAACAACAACCCGGTGATGTATGTGGATCCGTGGGGGTTGGCACCAACTAAAGAGGAAGCCGCTGCTATGGCTGATCATATTTATAATTGGGAGAAAGATAGTGATAAAAGCGACAGAACGATAGCGGGGTGGAGATTAATTGATGTGTGGCGCGGACGAGAAAGCATGAAAATGGGTTTCTATATTAATGATAATGATGATTGGCGAAATCCATCAGAGTATGCAATAGTGTTTAGAGGTTCGATCGTTGAAATGAATTTAGAAACTATAGATGTATGGAAGAATAACGCAGAGCAATTTTTCTCTGCAAAATCAGCTGATATGTGGGATGCTATAAATTATAGTACTGGATTTGCAAGTTCTCACTCGCAAGAAATTACATTTGTAGGACATTCAAAGGGCGGAGCGGAAGCATTAGCTGCTGCGGTGGCGACAGGAAGAAATGCGATGGTTTTTAATCCTGCTAAGCCTAACCTAAGTGATTATAACCTCTCAACAAATAATTACACAGGAAATGCAATGTCTTATGTTGTAAGAAATGAGGCGCTCAATAATTTGTTCGGAGAACCGGGAATAGGAAAGGTTAAATATCTTGATCAACAATATAAGACACCTTGGTATCTTATTGGTAGAGTAAGGAAAGTTGCAGATGTAGTAAATTCAATAAGAAACCATATGATGGATGCGGTTTTATCAGGAATATAGGGGATAAATGACGATGAAATTGAGCAAAGTGATAATTGTTTTATCTTCTCTATTTATCCTTGTTGTGACTTCTTTCTTGCACCCGTGGATCACATTGTTCTTTGGTGTTTCCTTGTTTCAGACTTCCGACAAACCAAAAATTACATATGGTGAATTTCCGTTCACTCTAACATATGAACTAAATGGAGAAAAGAGCGTAATAGAAGATACCATAATATGTGAATATGAAGGCGTTATGAATCGAGGTACGGCAGGAAAGGCCAGAAAATGGAGTGCAACACTAAAAAGTGGTAGAGAACAACTTACTCTTTTAGATCTGCGTTCCCAAAAGGAGCAAAACGAATTAAAGCAAACTGTACTAGAGTTATATTTCTATTATGGTTCTGGTGCATATTATATGGGCGATGAAAAAAATACTTTTGCCAGAGAAGCGCAGGGGTTTGATTGGATAGAGTATAGATATCAAACTGAAGAGGGAACAATTGGAGGGAGTGCTTACCGTGCGGATGAAGCTTGGGCAAAGTATAGAATTCGACTCATAAGTTGGGAATGTGCCCCACCTATCAAAAACACATTCAAGTAACCTCGCCGTCACCGGTGGGTTTGGTATGTGAGAGGATTGAAAGTAAAATACTGCGATATGCAGGCTGTGACGTACGTTGCGGTCTGCATATCTTCTTGACACAAGAGCGGTTGTATGGTAAATTTAGTATGTAAGATGTGACTGAAAGGATAAGATTTATGATATATACTGTAACGCTTAATCCGTCGATTGATTATTCCGTTTTTCCGGCGGAGTTTCGTGCGGGAGAAATAAACCGGAGCGAGCGGGAGGTGCATTCCTTCGGCGGAAAGGGGATAAACGTTTCCGCGATGCTTGCAAACCTCGGTGCGGAGAGCACGGCGCTTGGGTTTATCGGCGGATTTTCGGGGCGTGAGATAGAGCGCCTTGCACGCCGGGCGGGAGTGAAATGTGATTTTTGTGAAATCAGCGAGCCTTCGCGCATAAACGTGAAGATTATATCCGATACAGAGACCGCGGTGAACGGAAAAGGCCCGTTCATTCGCTTTGAGGAAGAACAGGAGCTTTTGAATAAGCTTTCATCGTTTTCTGAAGAGGATACCGTTGTTGTTTCAGGATCTGCACCCGAGAGTGAAAGCGGAGCATTACTGCAAAATGTACTTGATGCGGCAGATAATGCCCGTCTTGTTGTCGATATGGACGGTGCGGCATTGAAATATGCACTGACCAAGAAACCGTATCTTATAAAACCCAATTACGAGGAGCTTTGTGCGCTTTTCGGCAAAGCGGAAATGAGCGATAATGAGGTAGCCTCCGCCGCGGCCGAGCTTCGCGATGAGGGAGTAAGCAATGTTCTTGTATCTCTTGGCGGGAGAGGTGCGCTTTTAGCGTCATCGGACGGAAATATTTACAGAGTGGCGGCACCGCAAGTGGATGTGGTAAGCACAGTCGGCGCGGGAGACAGCTTCCTTGCCGGATTTTTAGCGGGTGAAGAGCGTGGAGCGCAGTTTGCCCTCGCGCTTGCAGCTGCGGCGGGAAGTGCAACAGCGGCGTGCGAGCGCATAGCGGATGCGGCAGACGTTATGGAGATTTTCGCACGGATGTGAAAATCGGGCAAAAAATGAACTCAAAACAGCTTGTTTTTTGAGTGTTCGGATAATATAATTATTAAAGTAGTACACAGCGAAAGGATACAAACAAATGATAAAGACTTTGCGCCGCCCGCGCGGCGAATACAGTGCGCTCTTTGCGCTTATGATCCCGATAATTCTGCAAAACCTTGCAAGCTCTTCTCTCGGCCTTGCGGATACGCTTATGGTCGGAGTTCTCGGGCAGAATGAGCTCGGCGGACTTAATCAGGCAAACACGATTTTCTTTGTTATCCAGCTGTTTACGTTTGGAATCCAGTCCGGTGGATCGGTGCTTATAGGACAGTATTGGGGAAAGCGCGATATCGGTGCGATAAACCGAGTTATGGGGATGAGCTTTTATCTTTCTTTTGCAGTTGGGATGCTTACTGCAACGGCGATCTTTTTCTTTCCAACGCAGATTATGAGCTTTACCACAAATGACCCTGCACTTATTGATTGTGCGGCGAGGTACGCGCGCATAGTTGCGTATTCGTTTGTGCTTAACAGCCTGTCGATGGTGTATATCGGTGCGCAGAGAAATGCCGAAAATTCCACACTCGGCATGGTGGTGCTTGTTTCTTCCAGCGCGATTAATATTGCGCTTAACTACATA